>CAYUVX010000070.1:0-3879 GCA_964448325.1 uncultured Candidatus Saccharibacteria bacterium | reverse complement strand
TGAGGAAGCGGCTTTGGCAAGTGATCAGGACAGCTTGGATACAGAGAAAAAAGAAGATGCCGTTAAACTAATGACAGTGCATGCTTCTAAAGGGTTAGAGTTTGATTATATTTTCATCACTGGATTAGAAGAAGGGCTTTTTCCACATGAAAGACTAAATACAGCCAACCCTCCAAATGGGCGGGGAGGAAATAAAGAGGATGGGGAGGAAGAAAGACGCTTATTTTATGTAGCCATAACTCGCGCTCGTCAAAAAATATTCCTTACTTATGCTAATACTAGAACCATTTTTGGTTCAACTCAAACAAATATTCCTTCACAATTTATTTCTGATATTCCGGAGGAGTATATTGAGAACGATCAGACTTTTGAATATCGGGAGAAAATAGTATATCTTGAGTTGTAACCATTGAATTTGATCTCATAAATTCTTCAGATAATATAATTTTTGGAGTGCGCATAAATTTCTGCTGAAATTTTGCTCTCTCTCGGCTACCCGCCTTGCGAAGCCTCCAAAATCATATTATCTGAAAGATTTACTAGTGACTCAACTTAATAATTTGTACAGTTCATGCTAGAGTATAGAAATATGAACATAATAGCTAAAAAATCATTGGGGCAGAATTTTTTGAAGTCCAAAATGGCTTTATATAAAATGCTAGAAGCTGGAGAAGTAAATGATAAGGATATTATTCTAGAAGTAGGGCCGGGGAAAGGGATACTAACGGAAAAGCTCTTGGAGAAAGCAAAGCAAGTTATTGCTGTTGAAAAAGATGATCGTTTGATTGATTTCCTGCAAGACAAGTTTGCCAAAGAAATTTCAAATGGAAAATTAAAAATTATCCATGATGATATTCTTAATTTTAAACCTGACACCTGGCACCTAAAACCTAACACCTATAAGTTAATTGCTAACATTCCTTATTATATTACTGGACAGTTTTTAAGAAAGTTTTTAGAAACAGATAACGAGCCGTCTAAAATAGTAGTGATGGTGCAAAAAGAAATTGCTCAAAGAATTGTGGCTAATGACCCGTCTCAGCGCCGGGCAGGCAGTAAAGAAAGCCTACTTTCCATTAGTGTAAAAGCTTATGGCTTACCAAAAATGGTAGCGAAAGTAAATAAAGAAAATTTTTCTCCCGCCCCAAAGGTGGACTCAGCTATACTTTTAATCTCCAATATTTCCAAAGAGTTTTTTACAGAAATGGATTCGACATGCTCACCTCAAGTAAATGAAAAGAGATTTTTTGAAATTCTCCACGCTGGTTTTGCCCATAAAAGAAAGATACTGTCTTCAAATTTAAAAAATATTGTGTCAGTCGAAAAGCTCGCAACCCTCCAACCAAATATACGCGCCGAGGACTTAAAACTCGAAGAATGGCGCAATTTAGCAAAATAAATACCCAACAAAAAACCACCCTTCGAAAACTCAGGGTGGTTTTTTGTATGGTGTTTTAACCTACCATAATTTTATCCCAAAGATTCTACCTTCATTTTTAGTAACTGTGAACGTATTCCCCAGAACTTCAACACCAGGATTATCACTCCAATTTGCGGTCACAGTACCCCAACCAGCACCAAAACCAGAACCAAGATCAGTTCCATCAATTAAGTTATTAGTAAAATCTTTCATGTGGCTACTATCTAATCCTCCACCAGGCAAGGCACATGATCCGTCAGATGGAGAGTGCCCGTAATCACTAGTGATAATACCCTCATAATTATAAGTACTTGGTGCCACCCCTCCTTCCAAAGCACTACATGTACCAGATGAGTCTGGAACTACACGTGCTAAAATAAGGTCACCAACACTTGGTGCTTCGTGCATATTATCTCGTAAAGTAATAAATATATTACCTGTCATACTTCCTGAAGGGAGCATATTACCCATAGCATCCGGCTCATACCTTTGGACATTTTGCCCGCCGCCACAAGGCTGTATCTCTACTTCAGTTAGACTGAAACCACTAGGAGTGGCCAAACATTTTGTTACTCTGGTTACCTTACCAGAAATATCCGTTTTAGGATCAGGCAGAGTACTGGTAGCAACTTCGCTACCTGCACCCCCCGCCCCCCAGCTATTAGCACCAGCCACAGTTGAAACCACTACGGTAGACACGGCCATATCAATATTTTTAATCGTCATATTTCCAGAACCAACAGCCGCTATCCTAAAACCAGGTCCATGAAGTTCTGGATGGTCTGATGCACCCAGGGCCTGCCAATTAAATAAATCAAAGAATTTGTCTGCCAACCTCATACCGCCCACACCTTGTGTAATATCATTTCTCGTCATCTTATAGGCTTCTACGCCCGGATAAGTAGCTTTGGCTTGTTCCTCGGTAAAACCGGCAGGATTTATCTGCGACTTACTGGTCTCTGGTTGATAAGTTTTAGACATCCAATCCAAAACCCATTCCGAACCATTACAGTGCACATCATAAAGCCCCCAAGTATTAGCCATCTTAGTACCAACTTCGGTAATGGAGCTATACCCACCGACACAAAGATTTCTATTAGCTCCCTGTGGTTCCAAACTGGATTCATCTGACCCAGCAAAATCACTACCATCTGTCATCCCTTTTGTGCTACCAGCCCTAGCCGCATATTCCCACATAGCCTCAGTTGGTAAATCAAAATTGATTCCGGTTTTCTGTGATATTTTTTTAGCAAATGAATTCTGATCAGGATGTCCAGGCCAAATATTTTCCGGCCATACTCCACCTCGAGCAAGGCTCCAAGAAACAGTAGTAACTGGTTTCTTATCACCCAAGAAGCCCGCCCTAGTAGTATTATTATTCATTACTAATTCGTATTGTTTTTGCGTTGTCTTAAAGACAGCCATGTAGAAATCATGGGTTATAGTAACTTCATGTTGATCTTCTCCACTATCCTTTGGATTCTTGTATCTTCTACCTGGCTCATTTTCCGGTGAACCCATAATAAATGTCCCAGCCGGAATCTTCTTTAATACCAGCTTGGTCGTTTTATAAGTATCATTTGTCAAAAGATCAGATATTACATTAGTTTTTATAACACTAGCAGTGCCCACAGCATTTAAATCAATAATTAAATAATTGGCCAAAGTACTGCTAGCATTCAAAGCTTTGGAACCGGAGGCTTCATTTTCACACATAAGTGTGAATATAGTACTCTCTTTAATTGTTGCCTGCTTAGAGCCGGTAGTAGAAACAATATTGTTTAGCCCAGAAATAGCAGGCTCCGAGCGCATTCGGCAAGTGGAAAAACCGGCAGAGGTCCAGTTTAAATTAAGTGGAGCAGGGCCGTTTTTATTATAAGGGGCATCATAGTGTCCGGTTTGGCCATTAACCGTCAAGGAGGCAACTCCACCAGCAATTGGACTATCTGCAATTGCAGGGATATCCGATATGACATCAACTGGAGCACTAGTGGTTCTAGCTTGGTATTCAGAAGAAGTAAAATCATTACCATCAGCATCCACAATTCTTATGGTGAAATAATAAGTGGTATCTGGCGTCAAGCCGGTAATAATTTCTGAACGGGTAGATTTAAGACTTGTAAAAGAAGAAGTTCTGCTATCCGAAGAATTTGTTCGATAGGTAATATACAATTTTGTAGCAACATTAGTATTCACATCAAAGGTCGCTGAATTATAGGCAAATTGATAACCGCCAGTATTAAGTAAAATAGGTGATTCACCATCCCCATCATCAATTCTAACTAGCACCGAATCAGAAAAACTAATTCCACTAGCAGACTGACAAGCAAGAGCAAAAGTGGCATTATCAGTCCCAATATTTAGTCTTTCGCTACCAGATAATGGCTTATTATTTGCCCCACCGGAACAAGAAACCATTCCGCTACTTGTCCATGATAAAGTGATTACCGAATTCCTTG
>CAYUVX010000069.1:0-3890 GCA_964448325.1 uncultured Candidatus Saccharibacteria bacterium | reverse complement strand
TCGACTGCAGCCACCCGTAGGTGTATGGACCGTATCTCAGTTCCATCGATGGGGATCAGGCTCTCACCTCCCCTAAGCGTCATAGCCTTGGTAAGCCATTACCTTACCAACTAGCTGATACTGAGCAGGCCGATCTCAAAGCGATAAATCTTTACCCTTGCGGGACTATCAAGTATTACCTAATCTTTCGACTAGCTATTCCTGACTTTGAGGTTCGTACCTACTTTATACTATCTCGTCTGCCGGTTGTACTTCAGCTTGCGCCTCAGCACCCCCTTGACTTGCATGCCCTATCCACGCCGCCAGCGTTCATCCTGAGCTAGGATCAAACTCTAAATAAAAATTAAATTTTAATTTAGTTTTTAATTCGAACGGAACAAAAGAAAAAATAATATCTCTTTCATATAATTCTACTTGTATCCTAACTCCTTGCCCGTTCAAATTTTCTTTCTGAAGAAAAATTGTCGGGTCCTCTTCAAACCTTGCTATGGGTTTTTTAGAGTGAATCATTTTAACAAAGTTATATTTTTGTTACTTGCACATATATCATCTTGCCCGAACCAAATTAATATTTGGGGCGGGTTACCAGTGTACATTTTGCATAAAATGTACAACTACTCGCCCGTCTTGCGACGGGCTTAAATATACGTTCTCATCTAACTCCGGCCATATCGATGTCCGGGCTAGATATTTTTCAAATATTTCAATGAACTTACTCTATACACTGTTTAAAAATCACCCTAAAGGTGTTTCTAAACAGTGTTACCCATTATACTCATGGGGAAATGAAAGTCAAGGAAAATTAAGTCTAGCACAACCGCCCCGGTTCGCCGACTCCCCGCCCCTCCTTAACCAAAGAGGGGGAAGCCCAAAAAACCCATGTTTTATTTATCTTCTAGGACAGTAGTTCTTCTCTCAACTGAAGTTAATCGGCTACTTAATTCACCACGATTATGTTCCATAGTGGAATCAATTTTATCAAATCTTTTATCAACAGCATCAAATCTCTCGTCTATTTTGTTAAATTTTACATCCATTCTTTTTTCTAAATCCTCAAAACCCTTAGCTGTTGAAATAGCTAACTTTTCTAATTTTATGTCTACACTCTTATCTGTAGATTTAAAACCAGCTCTCATAATTTCTGCTAATTTTTCTAATGTCATTTTTACTTTTACTTTTTTCATCTTTCTATTCTAGCACCTAATTAAAAAATAAGACAACTTCACCCAAACCACCCCCTAGCCCCCTCCTAAGAAAGGCGGGGGTAATACGCCACACGACTGGCGTGTTCAAAACTGCTTATTTCTACACCTTCTTCTGAAATTTCTCAATAGTTACGAGCAATGCCGAAGCAATAAATATAGAAGAATATGTACCAATGATCACACCCAAAATAAGAGTAAGGGCAAAGTGATTTGTGGCTTCTGGACCGAGGAAATAAAGGACAACCAAGGCCAAGGCTGTGGTCAAAGAAGTATTAATAGAACGCATAATAGTTTGATTCACGCTCTCCCCCACAATAGTTTCAAAATCTTTCTTATTATTCTCCCGATGAGAGATATTCAAGTTTTCGCGGATTCTATCATAAACCACAATTGTGTCATGAATAGAAAAACCAAGGATAACTAAAAGGGCAGTAACAAAAAGAGTATCCACTTCATAGCCATAAAAATGCCCCAGAATAGAGAAAACTCCAACAGGAATAATAATATCATGAGCCAAAGCTACAATCGCCATCAGACCATATTTCCAAGATTGAACTGACCCGCCGGACTTGTCCGAACCAGTCATTCGGGTAAATTTTGAGACTTTGCGGAAAGCAAAAGTGATAAAAAGAATGATACAAAGAATTACCAGAATAATTGAAATGATTGCCTTTTGAGCTGCTTCTTTACCAATAAGTGGTCCAATAGAATTTACTTTTTTTAATTCAGTTTTAATATTGCCATTGTCAGAAAAAGCATTCTCTATCATCTGCCTTTCTTTGTCCGTCACTAATCTGGATTTAATAGAATAATCTGTTTCCCCTACTGATTGCAAAACATAAGCTCCCAAGGAAATATCCTGAGCTAAAGTAAAAATATTTTTCTTTATCATCTCGGTATCGGGAGTACTTTCCACATAACGAATTTCAATCACTGATCCACCTTTAAAATCTATCCCCAGCTCAAGTTTCCAAACAAAAAGAGATAAAATAGAAATTAATACCAAGAGAAGAGAGATAGTATAAAATATTTTTCTGTTTTTAATTATCCACATATATAAAAATTATTTAGCGCCACTACCGAATAAAAAATTCATTACTCTTCCGGCCTTATCATGTTTGATAGCTAAAAGTAATGTTCGGGAAGCTGTAATGGCGGTAAACATTGAAACTAAAACACCAAGTCCGAAAACTAAAGCAAAGCCTTTTACTACGGCCGTACTAGAGAAAAAGTAAAGTATCACAGCGGTAATAATACTAGAAGTATTACTATCCCTGATAGAAAGCCAAGCACGAGCAAAACCTTCTTTGATAGCGTCACCAAGTTCCCGCCCAGTTGCTAATTCTTCCTTCATTCTTTCAAAAATCAAAATATTAGCGTCCACTGCCATACCTAGAGATAAAATAAAACCAGCAATACCTGCCGCTGTCAGTGTCACGGGAATCAATTTAAACAAGGCTAGATTTATTATTCCATAAATCAAAAGAGAAATAACTGCCAGTAAGCCCGGTAATCTGTACCAAAGTATCAAGAAAAAAGCAATAAAAACTATCGCCCAAAAACCGGAATTGACACTAGCTTTGACCGCTTCCTCCCCTAAAGAAGCACCAATACTTTGGGTGGAAATAAGTTCGATCGGAATTGGCAAAGCTCCCAAATTTAAATTAAAAACCAAATCCTTTGCTTCTTTTAAACCAGCTGAACCCAAAAAGCCTCCGGAAATAGATGCCTGACCACCAGTAATTTCCTCTCGGATAACGGGAAATGACTTGATTTCACCATCCAAAAAAATGGCTAATCGACGGCCGATATTTTCTCTGGTTAATGTAGCAAACAAATCTGATCCTTCATCATCAAATTGCAAAGATACGCTTGGTTCACCAGTGGTCTGATTAAATTCTAAAGTTGCTTTTTTTAATAAAGCTCCAGTCAAACCAGTAGACACAAAATCATCCCCAGTTACCGCCTCGGTACTGGTAGAATTTTCTAATTCCGTACTTGGGAATTTAAATTCCAAAACGTAAGTCTTTCCTACCTGAGCTATGGCACCAGCAATATCCGTCATACCAGGTAAATCCACTATCAGCTGTTCATGGCTTTCCCCACCAATAATACCTACTTTTTCTACTTGAATAATGGGTTCAGATACACCAAAAACATTTACTCTGTTTTCAATTAAATCTTTTAAAGCGTTCATCTTGCCGGATATATCACCTGCTGATATGCCGGTAGTGTCAGCCTTATAAATCAATTCTATACCGCCATTTAGGTCTAGCCCTAATTTAAAATCAAATTTAGAATCTGAATTATTGGTAATATAAACAAAATAGCCGACAAGTGCGCCCAATAAGACAAGTATGACGGCCCAAAATCTTCTTTTAAACATCTGCACAGTATAGCGAAAATGAAATTTTTTGCAACTAAAATACTTCCATCTCAAGATTTGAATAAGAACTTCTTATTTGTAGTCCATTCGTAATATTCGTAGAGCGATATTCGTTAAACGTTACTTCCCCGTCTGGGACAAAAGAGTTTTTATAGTTTTTAAGGCAATCTTTAGATCAAGCATCAAAGAACGATTTTTTACATAATACAAATCATAAGAAAGTTTATTTTTTGTTTCCTCAACATTGAGACCTTGATGCGGATGATTTTCATGATATAACTGCGCCCAGCCAGACAAAC
>CAYUVX010000068.1:0-3931 GCA_964448325.1 uncultured Candidatus Saccharibacteria bacterium | reverse complement strand
TTTAGATCCACGGTTTTTTCTTGTTGCATAAAACAGGCAAGTGCCGGTGTTTTTTTCAGCTGGATCCTAGCCCTTTATTTGCCTTATCGGTGCAAGTGACCAGTTGCTGCAGGACGTCCAGGTCACCTGAGGAGGGTTATGAATATGTTTTCTATCCAAAACAGGGACTTGTGGGGGTGTCTTGGACCCCTGTTTTAATCGCCTGTAGCAGGAGTAACAGGAGGAGTAATTGGAGGATTTTGATCGATTCTGGGACTCTCCGACCCCACACACCCACCCCACCAGGGCTAGCCACCACGTGCATAAAAACACAGTCAGCACCATGAGAATCGAGGCGCTGAACGAGAAAGAGGGAAGGCGGGATCGGATAGCCTCAGAATACAGGGTTATATACGACAATTCTCATTAGCTAAAATTGTTCAGATCTGAACTGGTCCCGCCCGTAGGAAAAGCCTGGCCAGGCCTAAAATAAAATGTCATACTTGAGTTCCCATTTATCCTAAAAATACGTTGTTACCACCACGATATTTTCCAGTTTTTTGTGATATAAATTTTAATTAATGTCCTCATAATGTTCAGAGGTTAAGAGATAAAGGAAATTTTATGCCTACTTCTCAAACCTTCCCCCTTTACCGAAGCCGAGCCCCGAACCCGCCAACCCTGCAGCCTCCAGTCCATAGTTTTACAGTGGGATTGGATGGGAATTGGGCAGTTATCTCCTGAACCAATTCCAGATGGCTCTTAGCAGGGAGATAACTGCTGAAAAGATTGCCATGACGAAGGGTTTCAGATTAGCGAGTATAATTAGACCAATAAGTAATGCCCAGAGTTGACGATATTCCCAAAAACTTTGAAATAAAAGTTCTAGTGATGACATCAATGATCAATTTTCAGCATCTAATAAAAGAATATGTGTTTTGTATTTTCTAGGAAACTGGTATTCCATTGGATCATATCTTAGCTAAAACCTCTGGGAAAAAGTAGGTCTGCAGCTTATTGCATGAATATGCAAGAGCTTTTTTTATATTAGTTTATTCAGTATTTATTGACAATTCATGACAACTCCAGATGTAACTAAAATAGAAAATTGGGTTGAGTTTTTCATAAGGGTGATTCCATCGCAGTTTTCGGACATTATTTTCAATATATTTTCCTTTATTGAGTCTATCGAGCATGTGAAAATACCTCATTACCGAATAGACAGTTGTGGATCACATATTACTATTGGATTTAGATTACTGGTAAGTTCAGAGAAACAAGGAAAGATAATAGTTCTTATAAAAAACAAGTTAGATTCAGAGAACATCTTGTCATTCATGGATCCAACTAAAGAGGAAGCTATTAAATATAAAATTGGGTTCAGATGGAAAGATAGATCTGATCCCAAATATTGGACATATCACAAGTGTGTAATATTGAATGAAATATCATCCCTTTGCATGAAGGTAAAAGAATTAGATTTATTCTGGAATAAAGTAGAGTGGACTCATCATACGGCTAATATGTTTGGATTACTTGACAACGGTTATTCGGATCTAGCCCCAGAGAAACACCCCTAAACCATTTTCATTGTGTAACCGAATAGTTACGGCTTTTCCAGTGACTAATCAGAGTTACGCTGAGGTCAATAGCTTGTTATATTATATAAGTTAAAAAATCTCACGTGGCGCATGAGATACAGCCCAAAATCGTATTATCTTGTTTTCGGAGCTTTTATTTCAGTTCAGGTTAAGATAATGGAGAACTCAAGCTCCAATATCTATGAAAACTGACGACCAATAATATAAA
This sequence comes from uncultured Candidatus Saccharibacteria bacterium, assembly GCA_964448325.1. Taxonomy (GTDB): domain Bacteria; phylum Patescibacteriota; class Minisyncoccia; order Phycocordibacterales; family GWA1-40-21; genus CAIJXO01. The sequence continues at coordinate 2,143 of CAYUVX010000068.1, read as the reverse complement.
AGTTAAAGTGGACTTCCTTAACCAAATCAAATAGTTTTATTACCAGTTATACTGTGTATTGATTGAAGTGAAAACTATGTCCAAGCAAAAAAAGAGCGAAGTTGAAGACTGGTTAATTGATGCTCGAAATACAAAGGCAGGTCAAGAAGTATCTAAAATAGAAGAAATCTATTTTCCATACCGATCTATGATGGACATAAGTAACGAATTTTTGAATAACATAAAACCAAAGGTAACTTTTTCAACTACTGACGCTACTACTACTCCTTAGAAGGGGGTATAGTTATTCCTACTTGGGGGCAAATCCTTGAAGAAATCAGTACTGCAAAAAAAAGTAATGGTAAAGCAGCGTATGATACAATTAGAAGAAAATATTTGAAATCTTTGCAGGCACATACAAAAAATGACACCATTCTCTATGCTAGTAATTGGACTCAATCTAAGCAAATTAATCCAGGTAATATTTCTCTAAACCCAGAAGATATTCAAGGTTTCATGGAATGTATTCACAGTTTAAAAAATCCTAATTTGGATCTAATATTGCATAGCCCCGGCGGTTCAGCAACGGCAACTGAATCTTTAGTAGTTTATCTTAGATCAAAATTTGATAAAATAAGAATAATTGTTCCTCATGCAGCAATGTCGGCTGCTACAATGTTCGTCTGTGCAGCAGATGAAATAGTAATGGGTAAACATTCATTCCTTGGGCCTATTGACCCTCAATTCAACCTTAATACGAAATTAGGTCCAATGTCAGTACCCGGACAAGCTATACTTGATCAATTTGAAATGGCAAAGAAGGAAAGTTTAGAGGATCCAAGAAATCTTGGAGTATGGCTTCCAATAATTGAACAATACGGACCTGGATTAATCATACAAGTACGAAATGCACAGCAATTATCAAAATCTCTTGTAGCTGAATGGCTAGAAAAATACATGTTTTCTGAAGATGCGGAAAAACATCAAAAAGCAGATGGCATCTCAAATATTCTTTCTGATCATACAACCTTCAAAAGCCATGGAAGATTTATTGACAGACAGAAAGCAGAAGATATGGGACTAAAAATAAAATATTTAGAAGATGATCAGGAACTTCAAGATAATGTATTATCCGTATTCCATGCAACTACGCAAACGTTTGATGGCACAACAGCAGTGAAAATTATTGAAAACCACTTGGGAAAAGCGTATGTTAAAACTGAGATGACAATCAATTTCCCAATCGCCCCGGGTCAACCTCAAAAAAGTCCACCAGTACCAGCTGTAAAACCTCCAAATAGGCGCGAAAGAAGAAATAAGAAATAGGTGCCTGTTTTATCTCGCACGTTTGAGTTATTCAAAGTTATACAGTAGTGTTTCCTAGTTTCTGACTCTAATTCCTTATATTCAGTACTAACTAATTATTAATTAAATGCCAAGAAAAAAATACTCAAATTCAGATATTGCCATTATTGTATTTTTAATTCTCGGCGCGTTAGGACTAACTAAACTAGCGGAATGGTGGTTAAGAAACGTAATCATCGGTATTGACGATATTGTATCAGTTCTTGAATGGTTATCAAACATTAATTCAATGGACTTAATTCCAATGTTGATTTCATACGCTATCTTAATCATAGGAATTTATGTCTCAGGCTTGTTGATAAAAAATATTTTAGATAGAATAAGATCTTTTTTTAATAACCATTTTTAGATTATTAGTTATCATATTAATTTCAACACAAATATTAATCCTTTAGAATATTGGTATATTGAGAAATTCAATATGCTTGTTACATGAAACATGTTATTTGGTTTTTGTTGCTTTTATTTCAGTGCAGGTTAAGATAATGAAGCTCAGAAAAAGTTAGGACGTTTGAAAGGTAATGATTGTCAATCATCTCTTCGACTAAGTCAAACGATATTTTATAGAAATTTTCAGGATTTTATTTCAATAAATACGATTTCAACTCGCAACCAAACCAAGCTTCATGATAAGCTGCAGGAGGTTGAGGCGTTTGAACCTCCACCCAATTTTACCTTAGAGATGTATCGTTAAGTGCCCTATTGGAGGCGGGCTAAAACCTCAAAAACAGGACCTTCTACTTTCTTCCTATATTATACTATACCCCCAAAGGCGCACGCACGCACGTTCTAACGCCTA
>CAYUVX010000067.1:0-3988 GCA_964448325.1 uncultured Candidatus Saccharibacteria bacterium | reverse complement strand
ATCTTACTTTTTAACATGAGAGTATTCTAGCAAATATTAGCAAGATACAAAAGCCCCAATTAGATCCATTTTTTATTTTCCAAAGCCTGGCGGGCGGCTACTTGCTCGGCCTCTTGTTTAGACATACCTTCGCCCTCGGCAATCAAATTATCATTTAAATACACTCCAACGGTAAAACGTTTATCATGATCTGGACCTTCTTCTTTCAAACTTTTATAAACTGGTGTCTGACTCTCTTTTTCTTGTGCCTTTTCCTGAAATTTACTTTTAGCATCAATCCAGCTTTTATCCTCAACAATTTTATCAATCAAATGGAAAAGGTTATTAGAGATAAAATATTTCGCTAGTTCATAACCCTGATCCATATAAATAGCACCAATTATCGCCTCCATAGTATTAGCTAAGATATATTGTCTAGCCTTGCCTGTATCTTTTGCTTCCCCTTTAGATAGTAAAAGAAAATCATTAACATTTATTTTTTGCGCCGCATCAGATAAAGTAATGGCGTTTACCAAAGAAGCCCGATAGGCCGTCAGATCACCTTCATTTGAATCAGGATATTTTTCAAATAAATATTCAGTCACAATTAACTCTAAAACAGCATCTCCTAGAAACTCTAAGCGCTCATTATGTGCTGATTCACTATTTCTATTCTCATTCAAAAATGACCGATGAGTAAAAGCCCGACGAAGTAGCTCCTTATTTTTAAAGATAATTCCGCATATTTTCTCAAACTTAGTAAAATCAGGATCCATTTTTTTAACCATAATTATATCTTTTTATACCCTTTGTGACTAATTGTCAACCATCCTGTCATAATAATTAAACTTTGTTTGAAATCAAGGTTACTGCTTTTGTAATAAAAGGAAGAATATCTCCGTAGGTTTTCAAGTTTTCCAATTCCGTAAATTTAAACCAACGAGCTTCATCCAAGCCACCATTGTCTTTTTCTAAAATCAAGTCTTTATACTCTGCCTTGGCGAGAAAATATATCACCTGCTTACGAATTTTCCCTTTTTCCGGATGATTAGCTATATATTCATTTCGGCCAATTTCATCTATTATTTCAGCGTCAATACCAATCTCCTCTTTTATTTCTCTTTTAGTTCCATCTTTCTCAGCCTCATTTTCCTCTAGTCCACCTTTAGATAAAGTCCAGAAGCCAAAAACATCATGAACCAAGGCTAAATAATATTCCCCCTCACTATAAGCATAAACCACGGCGCCTCCCAGTTTTTCAATTGGCATTTCCTCAAATGGGATATCTATTATTGACTTTTTTTTCTTTTTAGAAACAGCGTCCTTGTCGGGCTCACCAATTTCTATATAAACCGAGCCTAAAACTCCATTAACAAATTTACTACTTTTTTCCCCGCCATAGCTTTTTGATAATTCAATAGATTCATTTATTGCCACCTTGGCTGGCACCTCTTGGCCATCGGTAAATAAAAGCTCGTAAAGCCCAATACGTAAAATATTTCTATCAATAGTAGAAATTTTATCTAATGGCCAATCTGGAGCGGCCTTCTCTATAACTAAATCTATTTCACTTTTTTTTCCAAGAATACCTGTAAGTAGGGTTCGAACAAAGGAGAGGTCTATGACATCATTAGCAAATTCCGAAGCATTACGAACTAAAATTTCCTCTGGAACCTCCGTGTCCGAATAATCTCTGAAATCAAGTTCAAAGAGTGTTTGAAGAACTATGGATCTTGCAATGTGTCTATTGGCCATGTAAATAACTTTTAAATTAAAAAGTAACCTACATACATTATACACCCAACACTGTTTTGAAGCAATACAAATAAAAACCCTCACACTACGAGAGTATTCTGAGAGTTTTTATTTTGCTTCCTCTTTAGTTTTAGCCTTGAGCTTTTTTTCCTTTTTAATAGTTTTAGCCATGACATCTAGCACCTGACGGCCATTATATTTACCACAATTAGCACATACTTTATGGCTAAGTCTTTTGGCATTACAATCCGGGCAAATAGAAATAGTCCTCGCTGTCAGTGCGTGATGTGATCTAGTTGTTCCCACCTGGGAACTATTATGTCGCATTCGGTTTACCATGTTCGCTATCTTAGCTTATTTAGAATAAAAATGCAATAGAAAATAGCTGACACCGTTCACGCCTGTGCGTAAACAATATCAGCTATTCGGTCCCTATGACAGAGACCTACAAAAACCGAATCTGCTGGCCGCGTGAGCAAACAGCCTCCAACGTTCTTGGATCCTCGAGGATCAACCGATACAATTCGAAAGTATCAGCCGAGAAGTGGGCGAGCTTTCTGATCACCTCGAGCAATACTGCCCGGTGAAAAGGCTGACCACGTTCAAGCATCCTTCGCCACAGCTCTCCAGCCTCGACAAATTCTGGTATACCCAACAATTCGTCATTGGAGTCCCAGCGCTCAGCCACGCGCATATTTGCAACGCTCGAATCATCGAGCCTGAGAATATACACGCACTTGTCGTGCCACTCAGATCCTTTTCCAGGATCGCCCGGCACCCGAGAAACCAGAAACGGCTCAGGCTCACCCTCAACCGTAACTCCCAAGGCCCGAAAAGTAAATCCACCCGGATCATCTGGGGTCTGAGACAATTCACGAACGGCCCCATTTGCGGCTGTAGCCCAACGAGTCTCCCCTACTTCTCCCGTTTCTGTCGGGAATTTCCAGGATGAAAAGGGTGGTCTACCACGCGAGATCTTTTTATACAGGAAACTCACAATTTCGATTCCACCCCTGACGGTTATACTTTTTCGAAGCACAACCAAGGTCGCAGCGTGACTAATTGCATTATTCATCAAAAACCTCCATACTCGATTTTCTAGACTAAGCCAAACGTTGATTTTAAGGGATATTCACGCACTCACGTGAAAATCCGAACAATTCTACCTATTATCAAGTATAGCACCTTTCATATTTTTTGTCAAGCTCTATTTTTCCTTCCGCCATTCATCAATTTTAGCATGGTTGCCAGACAAGAGAACTTTTGGTACACAATAATTTTTGCCTTTATATTTTAAAACTTCCGGCCGAGTATACATCTCCGAACTAGCCACTCTCTCCTCTTCTCGAGAATTAAAATTGCCAAGCACACCTTCAATTTGTCTAGCCACGCAATCCATAATTATCATGGCTGGTAATTCCCCACCAGTTAAAACAAATGGACCAATAGAAACTTCTTCTGCCCTGCCTGCCGGCAGGCAGGTTTTAATAATTTTTTTTACTCGGCTATCAATCCCCTCATATCGTCCACAAATTATAATAATATCCGAATATTTCCGAACGGTAGACTTTGCATAAGCTGTATCAAATTGTTTACCACCTGGACTCAAGAAAATTATTTTAAATTTACCGTTAACTTTTTTTAAAGCTTTTTCAATTGCCTTAATCACCGGTTCGGCTTGCATAATCATTCCCGGACCACCACCATAAGGTTTATCATCCACACGTAAATAAGGTTTATCATTTTTCTTTTGACTCTTTGTTGCTTTAACAAAATCACGGGGATTGTAAAAAATAAACTTAATCCTCTTTTCCCTTTGCGCCCTCCCTAAAATAGACTCATTTAAATATGAGTCAAACATTTCCGGGAATAATGTAATTATATGAAAATTCATCCTATTATTCTAAAATCTAGCATAATTTTACTATTTTGTCGCATTTTTTAATACGTGATGCGTGTGGCGTGTTAAAAACATTATTTAAGACACTATAATATACATAAAAATAGCCTTTGATATAATCTAAATAATAAATAACTAGATAAAAAAACCGCCTACAGTCGCATCACTGCAACTGTAGGCGGAATGAGGAATTTCACCTCATCAGATTTCCATCACATTCACGAAACGCTCTTCCTGCTTCTCGCGAAGTTTGGCATAAATGAGAGGGTTTCTCATCGCCAGAATCTGCAAGGCAGCAAGAATCGCATTCTTCGGATTGAGCACTGTCATAACCGGCACATTACTCGGCGTCCG
>CAYUVX010000066.1:0-4049 GCA_964448325.1 uncultured Candidatus Saccharibacteria bacterium | reverse complement strand
TTGATGATATTCGTTTGCTTTATTCTGGAGATTTACGTTTAGTTAATCAATTTTAGCCGTTTAACAAATAACGCTCTACAAATATTACGAATTCCTACAAATTATAAAAAAAGAAATGAAAGTATCATATAAATGGTTAAATAAATATTTTGACGATAAATTACCCACGGCTGATAATGTGGCGGAAATTTTAACTATGAATTCTTCCGAAGTGGATGGAATAGAGAAAGTAGAAAGTGACCTTGTTTTGGATGTAAAGATTTTACCAAATATGGCACATAGTTGCCTTTGTCACCGCGGTATTGCCAAGGAACTTTCGGTTTTGCTTGATTTGCCGATGCAAAAATATTCACGGGATTTTTCTAAAGTTCCAAAAGTTGAAACTAGTTGTTTAAAGCTTCAAGTGGAAATAGAAAATCCATTGGACTGTAGACGTTATATTGGACGAGTAATACAAGGGATAAAAATTTTTCCTTCACCAGAATGGTTACGATCAAGACTGGAAGTTTTGGGCCAGCGTTCTATTAATAATCTGGTGGACGCCACAAACTTTGTTATGCTAGAGCTTGGTCAGCCAATGCATGTTTTTGATGCGGATAAAATAATAGGTGATAAAATATTGATTAAAAGAGCAAAGGCAGCAGAGCAAATGAAAACCTTGGATGGCAAGCAATTGGATTTGGATGAAAATGTCTTGACTATTTCAAATGACAATCATGCTTTGGCTATTGCCGGTATAAAAGGAGGAACACTAGCTGAAATCAGTCCTAAAACCAAAAATATTGTTCTAGAATCGGCAAATTTTGATCCAGTTTTAATCAGAAAGACAGCGCAAAAATTAAAAATCCAAACTGAGGCCTCCAAACGCTATGAAAATGATCTGACACCAGAGATAGCTTTAGAAGCTATGGATATATTGACGAAATTAATTATAGAGATAGCTAATACTAGAGAGACGAAAGTTGGTTTGACTGTGGATATTTATCCGAAGCCGATGAAAAAGTTTGAATTAAGCGTTTCCGCTCTGGAAGTAGAGCAGGTTTTGGGTATTAAAATCAGCGAAAGTGAGATAATAAAGATTTTTAAAAAATTTAATTTTTCCTATAGAAAAGAAGGGCAACAATTAGTTATTCAACAACCCTTGGGAAGGTTGGATTTGAAAATTAAAGAGGATTTGATTGAGGAAATAGGTCGAGTACACGGTTATGATAAGCTGAAGGATAGTAAGATAGAGATTGGTAAAAGCCAAGGGCAAATAAATAAAAGTTTTTATTATATCAGTAAGATAAAAAAACTTTTGATAGATAATGGTTTTTCTGAAATATATGGTTATTCTTTTTCTGAGACGGGGGATATAGAATTAGCTAATTCTGTGGCGCCAGATAAAAAGTTTTTGCGAACTAATTTATCACAAGGACTTAGTAAATATTTGGAGTTTAATGCAAGGTATTCTGAATTAATAGCTATGCCCCAGGTAAAGATATTTGAAATAGGTAAAGTCTTTGAAAAGGATGATGAACATAATAATTTAGCGATCGGAATATTAAATCCAGTCGGAGCTAAGAATTTACCTAAAGAGTCAGAAATATTTAGTGAGATTAAAGGACTAATAGAGTTAGAATTGGGAGTAAAACTTGATCTGATAAATAGTCAGGATAATATTTTGGAAATTAACTTTGATAATCTTTTAAGCGAATTAGCTGAAATTAAGAAATATGATTTTTCTATGCCTGAAGTAGATAAGAATATGCGTTTTACGAAAATTTCTAACTATCCATTTATGCTTAGAGATGTAGCGGTATTTACTCCAGAAGGAACATTAGAACAAGATATTTTACAAATAATTAAAGTAGAGGCTGGCGAATTACTCGTAAAATACAGGCTTTTTGATGTTTTTACAAAGAAACTCCCTGATGGAAGTAATAAAATCTCCTATGCTTATCATCTAGTTTTTCAGTCATATGAAAAGACTATGTCTGATGAAGAAGCAAATAAAATTATGGAAAAAATAGTAACTAAATTAAATACCAATCAAGGCTGGCAAGTAAGGTAATAATCCCTGCCTAGTAGCAAATTAACGCTGGTAAATTTTACCACGAGGTGGTATAATAACAGTGTATTAAAGCATAAATAGCTTTTTAATTTTTGTAAAAATATATAAAATATGGCCAAAAAAGAAGTTGAAAAAAAGGATAAGGATGCCCATTATGGAGCGGATCAGATTACTGTTTTGGAAGGATTAGAGCCGGTACGACGAAGGCCTGGTATGTATATTGGTACCACTGGGCCGGATGGTTTGCACCATCTAGTAACGGAGATTTTTGATAACTCTCGTGATGAAGCCATGGGTGGATACGCCAATGATATTGAGGTGGTTCTTTTGCCAGGTAATAGAGTGAGAATTACTGATAATGGTCGTGGAATACCGGTAGATTTGCATAAGCAAACAAAAGTATCCGCCCTGGAAACTATTATGACTGTCCTTCATGCTGGTGGAAAGTTTGGCGGGGAAGGCTATAAAGTATCCGGTGGTCTTCACGGCGTGGGAGCCTCTGTAGTAAACGCTTTATCTGTTTATATGAAAGTAACCGTTCATAAGGATGGCGGAGTTTATTATCAGGAATATTCCAAAGGAAAAAAGAAGTCTGCGGTTAAAAAAATTGGTAATACGAAATTCCACGGAACAATAGTTGTCTTTGAACCAGATGCTGAGATATTCAAGGAAGGAGTAGTTTTTGATTGGCATCAGGTTTTTTCTCATATGCGACAGCAGGCCTATCTGGTAAAAAGTTTACGTATCTCTGTTATTGATGCCAGACAAGTGACTGATAAGTTTGATGAATCAGATGTTTTTTATTTCCGCGAGCTTGGTTTAGAAGCATTATCGCAAACTTTTTATTTTGAAGGTGGACTTTATTCCTTAATTAAATTTTATAATCAATTTCAGAAACCAATTCATAAAAATATTTTTTATGTGGAAAAGAAAGTTGATGGAGTGGAGTCCGTAGAAGTTGCCTTGCAATATGTAGATGATATTTCTGCTCGTGTAGTATCCTTTGCTAATAATATTTACACTTCTGAGGGTGGTACCCATACGACGGGTTTTAAAGCTTCTTTAACTAGAATTTTAAATTCCTATGGCCGGAAGAATGGTATTATAAAAGATAGTGAGGATAATTTTAGCGGTGATGATGTTTTAGAAGGCTTGACCGCGGTGGTATCTGTAAAGTTGAGGGAAATTCAGTTTGAAGGCCAAACCAAAGCCAAACTGGGTAGTACAGAAGCTCGGGGGGCTGTTGAGGATGTCTTTGGTAGTGCTTTTGAGGCCTTCTTAGAGGAGAATCCTGAGGATGCCAAGTCCATTGTTAGCAAAGTTATATTGGCTCTGAAAGCAAGAAAAGCCGCTAAGGCAGCCAAGGATTCTGTTTTACGTAAAGGGGCATTGGAAGGCATGACTTTACCTGGTAAATTGGCGGATTGCCAGACAAATGACGCTTCCGAATCTGAATTGTTTATTGTGGAGGGAGATTCTGCTGGTGGTACAGCTAAAACAGGGCGCGACAGAAGGACACAAGCTATTCTTCCTCTTCGAGGAAAAATTTTGAATATTGAGAGGGCCAGACTGGACCGAATGCTTGGCTCGGAACAAATAAAGAATTTGGTTTTGGCTTTGGGTACGGCTATTGGTGATACTTTTACAATGGAGAAACTTCGATATTATAAAGTTATTATTGCTACGGATGCCGACGTGGACGGAGCGCATATTCGAACTCTTCTTTTGACTTTATTTTATAGATATTTCCGACCACTTATTGATGGTGGATATATTTATATTGCTCAGCCACCTTTATATAAAATTAAGAAAGGAAAAGAAGTTACTTATGTTTACAGTGAGGAAGAAAAAGCTAAAAAGTTTGGAGCTGATATCCCAATGGATGTAGAAATGGTTGAAGGTGAAGATGATATTACTGATGATGAGTCAGGAAATGAAAAACCCGCCCCTGGTGCAGGTTCGGGCAAGCTCCATGTTCAGCGCTATAAAGGTCTTG
>CAYUVX010000065.1:0-4129 GCA_964448325.1 uncultured Candidatus Saccharibacteria bacterium | reverse complement strand
AAGAGTTGGTGGATTTATATGTGAAATTCCATGATGAAGCGGAGAAAGATAAAACTTTAGAGGATCAAGGACGCGCTTGGTTTACCAAATTAGAAAAGGGAGATAAAGAGACCAGAGATATTTGGCAAAAGTGCGTTAAGTTATCTCTAAAAGAATTTGATAGGATTTATGATATTTTAGATGTTAAATTTGATACAGCTTATGGGGAGAGTTTTTATGAGGATAAAATGGAGGAGATAATAAAGGATGTAAAGAAAGCAGGAATTGCTAGGGAAAGTGAAGGAGCTTATTTAGTCTTTTTTGAGCAAGAAAAATATCCACCACTGATGCTTTTAAAAAGTGATGGTTCTTCACTTTATGCCTTGAGGGATTTAGCGGCTGATAAATGGCGAAAGAAAAAATATGGTCAGGATACTATTATTATAAATGAAGTCGGGTCGGAGCAGGAATTACAGTTCAAGCAACTTTTTGAAACCGAAAAGCTTTTAAATTATGTTAAGGAGGGAGAAAGAATACATTTAGGCCATGGTTTGTATCGTTTTAAGGAGGGAAAGATGAGTACCAGAAAGGGTAATGTTATTTGGCTAGATGATGTAATAAGTGAAGCTGTAGAAAGAGCAGGCCAAATAAATAAAGAGACGGCGGAAATAGTAGCGATGGGGGCTTTAAAATTTAATGATTTAAAAAGAGATGCAAAAAGTGATATTAATTTTGATTGGGATGAGATTTTAAATTTGAAAGGGGACTCCGGGCCATATTTACAGTATGCTTGTGTGCGAGCTAAGTCTATTTTAGAAAAGGCAAAGAAGGAGGGAATTAAAGGGCAGGTTTTAGGTGCTAGGTGTCAGGTGTCAGGTAAAGGAAACAAGGTGTCAGAAAATTCTGCTACTCTTTCTAAAATGCTAATTAGATTTCCGGAGATAGTGGAGAGAGCGGGGAAGGAATACGCGCCACATTATTTAGCAACTTATTTAACGGAACTGGCTTCGGCTTTCAGTACTTTTTATGCTACAGAAACTGTAGTGGACAAAAATGATCCAGCTTCTCCATATAGGCTAGCTTTGGTAAAAGCTTTTTCTATTGTCATGGAAAACGGCCTTAACTTACTTGGTATAAAAGTGCCCGCTAAAATGTAGTTGACTTTTAACCTAAAAGGTGCTATGCTTAACAATGGAGTGTTACTTCACCTATGGTGGGTGGAGTCTTTGAAAAAGGGGAGTTAGTGAAATGAAAGAAGAAACAATGAGGCCCAGTCCCAAGAGGAGAGGTAAGGAAGAAAAAAAAACCGGGCGTGTGCTTTCTAGATCTGAGGTTTTTTGGGCATCGTTCGGCGAGGTATCAGCACCGGCGAAAATTCCTCGCCAGTCTGAAATGAGAAACGTCTGAAGCCGACGAAACGATAGCCACCCAATATACGCACAGGCGTGAGGGTGGCTTTTTTTATTATCTACTTGATCTCAATTTGGCGAATTCTCTATAAACTGCTACAATGAAAGCCTGTAATATTAAATATATGGAAGAGAAGGATATAAAAAGCGCCAAGGCTAAAAAAGAAGAGGAGATACTGGCTTTTTGGCAGAAACAGGAAATTTTTAAGAAATCCCTGGAAAAGGATTCTCCCAAGGGGGAATATGTTTTTTACGATGGGCCACCTTTTGCCACTGGCTTGCCTCATTATGGGCATCTTTTAGCTGGCACAATAAAGGACTTTATTGGCCGTTATCAAACTATGCAAGGTAAACATGTGCCAAGAAAGTGGGGTTGGGATTGCCATGGTTTACCAGTAGAAAATATTGTCGAGAAGGAGCTTGGTCTAAAAAGTAAAAAAGATATTGAGGAATACGGTTTGGAAAAATTTAATGAAAAAGCCAAAGCTAGTGTTTTGACTTATGTGGATGATTGGAAAAAAATAGTTCCGCGTCTTGGCCGTTTTATTGATATGGAAAATGATTATAAGACTATGGATTCATCTTATACCGAAAGTATCTGGTGGATCTTTAATCAGCTAAATAAAAAAAATTTTGTTTATGAAGGTTTCAAATCTATGCACCTTTGTCCACGTTGCGAAACTACGCTATCAAACTTTGAGGTGAATCAAGGTTATAAGGATATTACTGATATTTCCGTAACGGTAAAATTTGCTATAGCGGGGGAAGCTAATACTTTTCTGCTTGCTTGGACCACTACACCTTGGACTTTGCCTGGAAATACTGCAATTGCAGTTAATCAAGCTATAGATTATGTAAAAGTAAAAGTAATGCCTTCAGGTGAAAATTATATCTTGGCAAAATCAAGTCTTTCCATGATCAAAGAAGATTATGCTATTTTGGAAGAATTCAAAGGCGAAAAACTTGTGGGTAAATCATACAAACCAGTTTTTGATTATTATAAAGATATTGATATTCCTAATAAAGAAAATATTTGGAAAATATGGCATGCTGATTTCGTGACAATTGAAAAAGGAACGGGTATTGCTCACGAAGCGCCTGCTTTTGGTGAAGAGGATATGGAATTAGCTAAAGTAAATAATATTCCTCTTATTCATCATGTAAACACTAATGGTAGATTCAAATTTGAGATAAAAGATTTTGCTGATATAAGCGTAAAACCAAAAGATGATAAAGAAGCGGGGATTGATCATCAGAGCACGGATATTTTAATTATTAAATATCTGGCGGGGGAAAATGCTTTGTATTCAAAGGAAAAAATTATTCACTCTTACCCTCATTGTTGGCGTTGTGATACACCACTTCTGAATTATGCTTCCTCTTCTTGGTTTGTAGAAGTAACAAAATTTAAAGATAAATTAGTAAAGGCAAATAAAGAAATCAATTGGGTGCCAGCGGATATCAAAGAAGGCCGTTTTGGTAAGTGGCTGGAGGGGGCGCGGGATTGGGCTATTTCTCGCTCTCGTTATTGGGGGGCGCCTTTGCCTGTTTGGAAATGTGCCCAATGTGGGCATAAGGATTTTATTTCTTCAGTGGCTGATATTAAAAAGAAAACTAGTAATAAAAATAATTTCTTTGTGGTTCGTCATGGTGAATCTGACAATAATGTTTTGGGAATAATCAGTTCTGATCCAAAGACATTACATCATTTGACCGATAAGGGTAGGGCGCAAGTCCGGGAGACGGCAGAGAAATTGAAAAATAAAAAAATTGATTTTATTTATGTTTCACCTTTTGTTCGAACTCAAGAGACGGCAAAGATAATTGCTGAAAGTTTAAATATTGATTTTGCTAATATTATTACTGATGATCGTATTCATGAACTTTATACTGGGGAGCTGGATGGCCGTTTGGATGCCGAATATCAGAAATTTTTTGTTTCTAAAATGGAGAAATTTGATAAATGTCCCAAAGGCGGGGAGACATATACTCAAGTAAAAAACCGTATGACGGAATTTGTTTATGATATAAATTCTAAACATCAAGGACAGAATATTTTAATTGTTAGCCACAATACTCCGGTTTGGCTTATGTTTGCTGGTGTAGCGGGCTTGAATGAAGAGCAAACTTTGGAATCTAGACATGGAGTTCATGACTTTATAAAAAATTCCGAAGTAAAAGAACTTCCTTTTGCGCCTATTCCACATAATCATAATTTCGAGTTGGATCTGCACCGCCCATATATAGATGAAATAGTTTTCCCTTGCTCAGAGTGTGAAGGACAAATGAAAAGAGTACCAGAAGTCTTTGATTGTTGGTTTGAATCTGGTTCTATGCCAATGGCTGAGGCACACTATCCTTTTGAGAACTTGGATAAATTTAATCCTTGCCCGAATGTACTCGGGCGGGCTATACCTTTCTTTAGAAAATCAGTTGGTTTCCCCGCCGAATTCATTGCTGAAGGTTTGGACCAAACTCGTGGTTGGTTTTATTCTATGTTGGTATTGTCCGTTGCTTTATTTGGAAAATCTTCATATAAGAATGTAATTGTTAATGGAATTGTATTAACTAGCGATGGACAGAAAATGTCTAAAAGGTTTAAGAATTATCCAGATCCAATGTTGATTGTAGATAAATATGGGGCCGATGCTTTACGTTATTATTTGCTTTCCTCACCGGTAATCAAGGCTGAGGATTTATGTTTTTCTGAAAAAGAAGTTGATGAAGTAGTTAAAAAAGTT
>CAYUVX010000064.1:0-4183 GCA_964448325.1 uncultured Candidatus Saccharibacteria bacterium | reverse complement strand
ACGGGTATTTTGCCCACGATATACAGCCCGATCTGGCAAGCCGTCGTATGGGTGGTCCAAATGTTCCAACCGTGCCACTTATATGCACAAACTGTGGTTATGTTATGGAATTTGCTGCTGGAGCCTTAAATTTATTACCCAAAAAAGATGAAAAATAAGAAAAGGAAAAATCCAGAGATAAAACCGGGTGCAGACAAAAAACTTGTTTATGAATATCCTCGGGGAGAGGATATGTTTATAGACAGGGCCAACCTCCAGATTAAGTTGGGTGAATATAAAGAAAAAATAAAAAGTTCGTTTTCCGTTTTTGATTTTTTAGCAATAGTATCTTTCTGGGTACCAGTTATATCCGCAGATTTTAAAAGTATGTTTGGAATAAAGGCTGATGCGGTTGAATTTGGTTATATAGTTTTTGCAGCTATTTTTTCGATAGTAATAGTTTACCTTAGAGTAAGGTTTTATTTTTTAGGCAGCAAAGACATGAGCGGTGACCCAAAAGAAATGGCTCAAAAAATATTGGAGCAGTGTCAAAAAAGAGATAGTAAAAATTAATTGATAAATAAAAATGACAGAAAAGAGCGTGGAAGAAATTATAAATATTTTATCAGGAATTAATAGGGACCTAAATTTACCTCTTTTGGCAAATTGGTCTTTTTGGTTAACGGTGGTTAGCGTTGTCTTAATGATTATTACGTTAATTTTTTTAGTTAAATCGAATAGGGTAACGCAAAAAATGTTACAATATCAAATTACACCGGCTATAGATGTTAATATGCGTTATGATAAAGACTTGCGCAAGACATATTTTTGGTTTAAAAATCATTCTAATTTGCCGGGTTTTGTTTATCTCAGGCGCAAAAAGAACGATGAAAAAATAGCAGAGGTTTATCAAGAACTTCGTATATCTCCAAAAGAAGATCGCAAAAAAACTGCGACTGCCTTCGATTTTTCACAAAAGGAAGGGGATAGTTTGAGGCTTTATATATCTATTAGACCCGCTATAGAAAAAACAAAGATTAAATTTGAATTTGAAAAATCTTATACATTTAGTAGTGATCAGTGGAATGAAAAGTCATGGAGCTTTCCGGATAATCCCTTTCTTGCAAATTATTAGAGGTGATAGTGATTTTTAGGGAGTTGGCCTTGACTGAGTAAACCATCGCGGTATAATGAACTTGAAGCTAAAAGCTTCCTTAAGTGACTGCTGATTTATAGGGTATTGTTCTAAATGTCGACTGTCGTTACCTATTTTTGGGACGATGGCCTGTGGTAATCACTATTATCGTTCGGACTGTGGTGGTAAAGAAGAGCACCTCAGTGGGCAAAGAGATAAATGGAACCGCCTTCGGGCGGTTTTTGGTTTAGATATAGCAAATACAGATGTGAGGGCTTCCCTTAAAAATATTCTTTTATTTTTCTTTTATGATATAATTTAATAATACTATGGGGGATCGTTCCCATCGCCATTTATTTTTTATTAATCATTAACAACATGCAAAATAAAAGAGAAAATAATACACCCGGCTCGCTGGGGAAGAAAATTGTATTTTCTGACCCCGTTGCCAAGCAGTATTTTCTTAGCAAGATTAAAAAGGAAAAAAAGCTCCTTCAGTTTTCTCTTTTGGCAATTGTTGTGATATCTGTCCTGGGCGCTAGCGTTAACCTTTTTTCCCTTAAGATTGATGACAGCAGGATAATTAAGGACGTTTCTGTAAGCAGGTCAAATATCGTGGCAGGCCAGGCAGTTAAATGGACGGTGCTGGTTCAACGCAGCTTGATAAAAGAAGGTCAAACATTAATCCAGCTTCCAAAGACAGCCAAGAATATCACAGTTAAAAAAGTAAGCGCAGCACAGGCATTGGCTCCGCAATCAAATAAGGCTTTCACAAACCAGGATCGGCAGGTTTTAGCCGGCATTACGCCTAGCGCCACGCCTACTGTTAAGCCAAAAGGTATTTTTGCGAAACTTACCTCTTTTCTGTTTGCCAGCATTGACAACGCCGTCGAGCAAATAGCTGAAACAATAGCAGAGGCTATAACCGAAACAAAAGACCAAGATGTTATTCAAGCAGGCGACGCTATCTTCGTTGACTTATCTGAAGAGATTCTGCCTGCGCCGTCTGAACAGCCGGAGTCAGAGCAGAAAGTAAAAAAAGATAAGGATAAGGAAGGAAAGGAAAAAGAGAAAGAGGGTGCGGAAGCAGAAGAACCGCCGCAAGAAACAGATGCTCCTCTTGTTGAGGAGCCGACCGAAGAACCTCTTGTCGAGGAGCCGACTGAAGAACCGCCTGCCGAGTCACTTATTGAGGAACCAATCGAAGGGTTGCTTGTTGAGGAGCCGACTGAAGAACCTCTTGTTGAGGAGCCGACTGAAGAACCGCCTGCCGAGTCACTTATTGAGGAACCAATCGAAGGGTTGCTTGTTGAGGAGCCATCTGAAGAACCTCTTGTTGAAGAACCGTCTGTCGCGGAGCCAGAATATGTCGTGGTTGAATACGAAACTCCAGCTCCGGAAATAACAGAGCAGGAAACAGACAGTGGAAAATTAGTCACTATTTCATCTTCAGACGAGAGCTCAAAAGCGCCCCTTGTTGATGTTTTAGCATATACGAATATACCGGAAATATTCAAGGTTGGGGATGAGGCCAAGATAAAGATAAAATGGCAAAATAATAACAACCAAGATGTTCGGTTCAGCGCCTATGACCTGAATAACAACGGCAAGCTTGATTATGTGGAGTGGACAGTACCTCATTTATCAGAGCAAATCTTTGAAATCATCTTTATCTCCAAAGCTTTTAAATTAGACGAAAACAGGGAAATAATAGAGGATATTTACGACATGGTTTCGGAGCAAGACGACATTTGGGCCAGCATATCTTATAATCAATATGTCAGAGTCACTTTTCAGCAGATTCTCATCAGCCAAAACGATATTACTATGCATGCTAAACCAACTAATCCTGGCGAAAGCGTCAGAGTAGAGGTTTATCCAGAAAACAGCGATGAGCTTATCACTGTCTTCAATAACATTGACCAGGAGAAAACATACAAGGTCTTGCTCACCGATCTTTCAAGTCCGACCGGTGTTTTCGATCTCAAGGTTATGGGACAGCTGGACATTGATTACATAGTTGATCCCACTCCGCCCTCTGGGGCGCCGAGTGTTACCGAACCAGTAAATAGCTCAAGCATAGGTAATTTGCAAACAATAATTGGTACCCCAGACGATACAACCCAGAGTACCAGCACCTTATTCAATTATCTCCGAAAGCTGGAAGAAGATAGGCTTGGCATTACAGCCTTAGCTGAGTTAGAAAATGCAACCGACGCAGGAAAGTTAGAAGACTTATTGGGAATATCTGCAGTGGCAGATGATAGGGTAACTATTTTTGATTATATCCATAAAATATACACTGCTTTGGTTAATTTGGTAGCCGGAAATATTAAAAAGGACGTAACAATTGGCGGACTGACTGGCACTTATTCAGGAACTCCAAGTTATCCAGCCACTGGACAAACAATTTCATATCCAACAAGCACTAATTGGGCAATTTCAACCGCTTATACTAAAGCGAGCAAAGTAAAAGACACGGCCGATAATAGCTATTGGATTTGCGATGTTGCGCATACATCCGGAACCGGCACAATGGCAGCTGATAGGACGGCTAACCCAACTTATTGGCTTTCGGTTACAGTTGATAACTTTGACGATGGTTATTATAAGTCTGGTTTAGTCCTTGATTCCACTATTTACAGTAACGTTGAAGTTAATAGCCAGTACGTTGCGGTTAATGACTCAATTACCGGTTTAATGTGGCAGAAATGCTCGGCTGGTTTATCTGATACCAACAAGGCTAACACCTGCATCACTGGCTCGGCAACTACTAAATCGTGGCTGGCCTCTATTGCGTATTGCGAAAATTTGACGCTGTGCAATGACGGCACTTATCAAGGAAGCGAATCTGCAGCAGGCGATTGTTCAGCTCATTCAGGCGCACTATATATTAATTGGCGCTTGCCGAATGTAAAAGAGTTATTCAGCATAGTAAACGAAGATGCCGGCCAAACCGCTCCACGCATTAACAAAACTTTTTTTCCAAATACCGTTTCCAACTACTATTGGTCTTCTACTACCTATCCCAATAGTACCGCCACCGCCTTCGGCGTGACTTTTACCTAT
>CAYUVX010000063.1:0-4193 GCA_964448325.1 uncultured Candidatus Saccharibacteria bacterium | reverse complement strand
ATAGATGGCATATTTCTCCGACGCACTCCCCCTATTTACTACTAATATTTTTGACATAGGAATATTATATACTAATTACTTTATTCTGTCATTTAAAAACGGAAATTTAGTTTCAATCTTATTCTTTAATTTTATTGCATTACCATGACTTAACATCCCCAAATACGAAGCTACAGTTTCTTCTTTCTGACTTTCCTCCAACCGTCTAAACATTCGCCACTTGGTAGACGTTCTCAAGACTCGATGATACGGGAAATGCACCCAACCTAAAAAATCCATGCCTGAATCTAAAGTTTTAATAAAGATTTTCTTAGGATGGATGGTTAGTTTTAGTTTATCTACTAAAAAATAAGTAATCATTGCCATGATATTCTCTAATTCTATTCTATCTTGCGAGAAAAACACAAAATCATCAGCGCACCGAATGTAATACTTGATCTTCAATTTATGCTTAACAAACTGATCAAATTCATTCAAATAGATATTCACCAGAAGTTGTGAAGTCAGATTTCCCAAGGGTAGTCCTTGGTAAGGATGGCCACTAGAAAAGCTTTTAATAATCGTTCGCAATAAAATCAAAACATCTCTATCTTTAATATTTTTCTTTAAAATTTCAAATAATATACTTTGATCAATTGAAGCAAAACATTTTTTAATATCACCTTTCAAAATCCAAACAGTTTTGTTGTGATTAAACGAACTTTGTTTACCAAAATCCCGAAATCTATTCAAGGCTTTATGTGCGCCTTTACCTAATCGACAGGAATATGAATCAAAAATGAACTTATTATCATAGAATGGGTACAAAATTCTATAAACAGCGCGATGTAAAACACGATCCCGAACGCTGGCTTTATGAATATCTCTAGGTTTTGGATCATTTACTTTAAATGCCTCGTATTGACCATGAGTGTAGGTTTTATTTTTTAAATCATTGTGTAAAGCAGTCAAACTATCCATAAGTCTAAACTTGAATTCCTTCACATCTTTCTTACTCTTTTTAACTTTTGAAAATTCCGTCCAAGCTAGTAGTAAATTCTCTACTGATATGATATGTTCATAGACATGATTCAAAATTTTTCTAGAAACAACAATATTACCCCCCCCCCGAAACTACCCTAGTGTGATTGACTGCTTGAAGGAGGCCTATTTGCTTTGGATTAATTATTTCGTTCATCTCCCTAATATACACAAATATTCGCTTGGTGAAAGTGTGAGTAAATTGTTTATAGAAAGCATAGAAATGACGGTTTATGCCGGCTTTCTACCACCGAAAGAGAAACTACCGTATATAAAGATTGCTGTTAAAAAAACAGATACCATAAAAGTGTTTTTACAACTGATTTGGGAAATGAAAATCTGGGATGATAGAATATACTTAACCATTTCGGAAAAAATGAATACTGTTGGACAACAACTTGGCGGATGGCATAATAAACTAGTAAAAGAAAACTCCCCGACTAAATAGCGGGGAGAAATGAAAAGAGTAGCCGCACGCTGCCGGGTTGTTGTCGTTCCAATCGTTCTCAAGCCAGTTGTAGTTCCAGTTCCACCTGCCTCCGTTCCAGCAGAGGTACCGGACGTAGAGGTTGCCATCGGCGTCGCGATAATGTAATAAAGTCATCTGTTGCGTTCACCTAGAATACTCGTCGGGACGCCTGAGCCTTTGTGATCTAAAATCACCCAACTTTATTACCAAGTATCTTCATTTTTTGTGAAGTGTCTACATAAATCCTCCGTCCAAAGCCAGTAGCCCGGGACGTTCTCAACTTATGGATACTGGATTCGGCGGCCGTAAGCCACATTAACCCACGACTTATACTCGCCTACTACCAATATCACTTTATCATATATTTTAAAACCTCACACTGTTGTGTGAGGTTCCGTTTTTATAACTCTGTTCGGAAGAGTTTAGTGGCGATTACCACAATTTTTCGAGGACCAAGTTCAAAGTCTCAAGGACTAGAACTTAGTGACAAGTGCCAAGGACTACTTGCCGCACGCTGCCGGGCAGCTGCCGAACCAATCGCGCCCAAGCCAGCGGCAGCCCCAGCTCCACCTGCCGCCGCTCCAGCAGAGGTACCGGACGCAGAGGTTGCCATCGGCGTCGCGATAGATGGTTCCCCAGAAGAAGACCGCCTTCTCTTTCCAGTCCTCCGGAATGAAATGGGGGTTCTTCAGGTAGAAGTCCAGCAGATTGGCGTTATAGACCGGCACGCCCTCGAGCTTCTTACGAAGTTCGGTGCCCTTGATCCACTTGCTATTCTGCTGACCTTCGTCCAGGTGAAGATTGACCCCAGCAGGATCAAACTTGAACTGGCCACCTTTCACGTGCGATTCCACCTTCCAACCATCCGGAATGTAGGGATCGACATCGAGGTCAACGTTGTCGTTCGCGACGATGACCTGGATTTCGAGCTTCCCTTCGATTGCTCGTTGAAGAAGTTTATTGAGCTTCTCCGAATCAAACGGATAACCCTCCGGCTGTCGCATCTGACGCTTGATCTCAGCCAGTTTCCCATCCAGTTCCACATACTGATCGCCACTGAGTATTTTGCTCATGACAATCTCCTTCCTTATTTGCCCGCCGTTCTGACAGGCTAGTTTTGCTTGACGAACCATCATGGCCGTCAGAGCGGAAAGGTTTCAAATAAATTAAAACTTTTCCGCTCTGACGGCTTTTTCCTTGGTTGATTAAGGTACTTTTAGTCTTTATTAAGCATAGCACACTTTACCTTAAAAAGCAAGCTTTTTAGGAAGATTAACAACTAAAAACCTAGAATAGCTTTATTTTAAGCCAAATCAAACAACTAAACGGCCGTTGAGGTGTTTGTGCTATCTATTCCAAGTCCAATCTAAAATTTCCTCTGGATCATCCCCAACTTTAATAATATAATCCTTATGGTCTTTTATTTTATCCCGATATCTTAACACTAATTCACTAGCTTTCTCTGCTTCCACTACCCCTGCCTTGGATAACTTTTCTATCGCCTCAATAAACAAATTATAGCGATCAGTTTTATTCCTAATGTGAATATCTAAAGGCGTAGTAGTTGAACCACTTTCCATATAACCATGAATAGAAAGCCTATCTAAAGCATTCTGATAAGTAAAGAGTGTCTGCTCTAAGGTATCTGGGTAACCATGGAAATTAAAGATTACTGGCTTGTCCTGCGTAAAATATCGCTCAAAATCCTCCTCACTTATTTTATTTTGATGTCCAACAGTATTAGGTGACAATTCTAGAACATTTACAAATCTGGTTTTAACTTCAGGCGCCTCCTGCTTTAGTAATTTAATCGCGGCCAAAGCCTCTTTGACCAAATATTGGCCACTAGCAGCAAAGACAACATCTGGGTTTGGATCAGAAGCAAAATCCCAAATAGAAATACCTTCCTCCACTTCCCGCTTTGCCTCTGCCATACTTAGCCAAATAGGCTCAATGGTTTTTTCCGACACAATCACATTTATTTCATTTTTAGAAGACAAACATTTTTCAGCAATCAAAACGGCTTCATTGGCATCAGCGGGAAAATACACATTCATAAAATCATGATTTTTTTGTAATATACCATCAATAAAACTAGGATTTTGATGGGAAAAACCATTATGCTCCTGGCGCCAACCAGTAGAAGTAATAATATAATTAAATGAAGGCACATCCCCTCGCCACTCTGTTTTCCTAGCTACTGCAAGGAATTTACTATATTGATCGGCCATACTGGAAACTATTGGCAAAAAAGCTTCATAGGAAGTAAAAAAGGCAAATCGCCCCGTCAAAACGTAGCCCTGAGTCAAACCCTGCAAAGAATTTTCTGATAACATTTCAATAATCCGCCCATCACGAGACATATCCTTATCCCACTCTTCCAGTTTACCAACAAAGGATCTGGTAGTTTCCTTAAACATATCTTGCAAACGATTAGAATAAGTTTCGTCCGGTGAGAAAAGTCGGAAATTTCTTTTTTCTTGATTTAGTTTTACTACTTCAGCTAAATATTGCCCAAAATTTTTCATCGCCCCCGTAGGTATTGTTCCCGCCTGTTCGATTTTAATTTCAAAATCATCCACATTTGGCAAAATCAAATCACGGCTAGTATCACCTTTCTTAATCCCAAAAGTAACTGGATTATCCCCCATACGCAAACCTTCTTCTGGCACATTATCTAAAACTTCTTTAGCAAACCCTGTTT
>CAYUVX010000062.1:0-4228 GCA_964448325.1 uncultured Candidatus Saccharibacteria bacterium | reverse complement strand
GGCGTTTTCTCGTACCGCTAAATAAGTCCAGATTTTGGCGTTTTCATCTTCCTTGGTCTTACTTATCAGCTCGGCTGTGCCAAAAATTTTATAGCCAATATCATTTGTTTCAATGATGACAAATTTATCGGCCTTATATATTACCAAACCATTTATTCGGGATATCATAGGTTTAAGTATAAGCTATTTTTAATAAATGCAAAAGGTGTTACAATTAAAATATGAAAAATTTTAATGAATCTGTTAATGATGGCAAAGAAGAAAAGGTTGCCGAAATGCTCCGGGCGGGAGTAAACGAGCTAGTTATTCATGGTGATAAGCGCAAGGGAAGCGAGTCTTTGATTCTTCGACCTGATTTAGATAGTCGAGCCGCTATTTATCTTTTAGAATTAGCAAATGTAGATTATAAACAGTTAACCTTTGTACCTAAAGGTGATTGGGTCGCCAATAGTGTTAATATTGATACAGGAGAAAGACCAGCTTTTGATATAGAGGAAGATGGTAGCGTATTTTTTGATCATCATGGGAAAGAGCGGGCTGGTTATGATCATTCTACTTCCGCCACTAAAATAATTTATGATATTTTAATTAATCAAAATCTTTTAAAGAGGGAAGAATGGCTGGATGTTTTAGTTGGTTTTGTAACAGACATTGATAATGCTGATTATCCTTTGGATCGCGATTATTTTTTGAATGATTGGTGGCGATCGCTTTATGGTTTGCAAAAATCTCTTTCTTTTGAAAGTTTAGTTAATTTTATTAAAGCCGGTAAGGATCCCAGGAAACCTTTTACCAAGGAAATGGCTCAGTCATCAACAGTTAAGGTGTCCAATGGAAAACAAGTTCCACTTCAGGACATTTGTTTGGAGCAAGATAAATTAGTCGAGAAGTCTCTTGGTGGAATCAGACGGGCAGTGGAGATAATGAAAGGGAAAAATATAGAGACACGTAATGATTTATTTGGGCATTTACTCTTAAATTTTGTTGAAGTTCCAGAATCTCGCTCTAATAATAAGAAAGCTAGGGCTTGGAATATGATTCCGCTTGGTTTTACCGCAGCTCGGGCCCTTGACTTTGATAGTTACTTTTTATGGGATGAACAGAGCAAGGGTTTCTTTATTACTTCTAGATTTCATTTACAAAAGATTTACGAAATAGTTTCCAAATTTTGCCCCCAGGCAAAAATAATAAGAGGGACAATGATAGTTTGTCAGAATGAAGATGGAAGTGTAGAGAGCCAGGACGAATTTCTACTAGAAAATTTGTTAATCAATTTGAAGTTAAAAATTTAGGTCATTTAAGCGGTTCTTGCGTTTTTGAAATCTATATGTTATCTTTTCTTTGCAAGAGTAATCAAGTAAATCAATGCCTATAACATCATCAGCCAAGAAGGCCTTAAGGGCCTCAAAACATAAAGCCGTTTTTAATTCCAGGAGAAAGGATGCTATTTCTGATACCGTAAAAAAGATAAAAAAACTAGTTGTAGCTAAGGATATTAAAGGAGCCGAGGCTTTATTACCCACTGCCTTCAAGGCCATAGATAAAGCTTGCAAAACAAATTTGATTCATAAAAATACCGCCGCTCGCAAGAAAAGCCGTTTAGCTAAAATGCTGGCTAAAGCCGGAGATACTAAATAAATTTAAACATTAAAAAATCATTCGCATAAAAGTGCGGATGATTTTTTGGTATGATCTTTTCCACCAAAGCTCGGCCTTGGGTAATCCCAAAGCCTAGCTTTGGTTTCCGTTTTATCCTTATATATAAAGGTATTCCATTACTACGCCACAGTTATGGTGTATTTGGTAGATTAAAGTTTTTATGCTATAATGCAAAACATGTTAATTAAAAAGTCGGAGGTTGTCATACTAGGTATAGTTTTTGTATTAATTGGTACTTTTTCTTTATTTAACGGATTATTTATTAGGAAAGACCTCGAAATTCAAAAAATTTTTGATAATTATCTTTATGCATTAAATAGAATAGTGGAAGCTAAAAATATTGCGACGAGGGATATTGCAGAAACATATCGCAAAATGGATACTGATAATATTAACCAAACATCTGAGGAATTTAAAAGGTCGTTAACCTATAGTGGTGTACTTATGTCGGGATACACAGAAATAAATATAAAATATCAATTAGCAAAAAATAAACTAGATACGATAAAAAACTTAGAAATGGAAGATTCAATATTTGATTTAACTCAAGCGTTAATTTTATATATTGAAATCAACAACGAAGCAATTAAATTTTATCGACACTTACAAAATACCTATCTCTATAATCAAAAAGATAACTATCAAGAAGGCAATGATCCAAATGTTAATACTGCATTCTATTTGTTAGAGGGTTCCTTTGCAAAAATGGATAAGATAGTTTTTGGCGATTGGGGCACTAATTTGGATCGTAAAAATACTGATGATTATCAAAATTTTAGAGATGTAATTTTGACCATAGATTAGTTTTTTTTATCTGTTAAATTAGATAAAATAATATGGATAAGGAAATGCAAAAAAGAATATTGGACTTTCTTAGAGAAGAGAATAAAGATTGTTGTTTTAGAGAAATAAAAGATGCCATCTGTCAGGGTTACTTTGTCGAGCAACATAAGGCTATTCCTTCATATCATAAAGTTAGACACCAATTAGATTTATTACTTGATGACGATGCGGTTGAAAAATATGATGATCCATCTTTTCCACTTTATAGATTAAAGGCGTGGGGTCACAAAAAAGTGGAAGGTGGCCTGGGCAAATATTGGTATTGGTTAATTAACAAAAAACATAATTTATACTCATTCTTAGCTTTTATTGTTTCTTTAATTGCTTTAACGATTTCTATTATAGCTATTTTATAGGGTGGGTGGTATAATGCCAGCATGAGAAAAAAGAACGCCAAAGGTCAATTTGTGGCCAAAAGATTTGATACTAAAATAGGCACCATAGAGAAAAAATATGATGTTAAATTCGGTGTGCGTTCAGATATGAAGCTTGGTACTTTTTTGGAGCAAAAAGGATATAAATCATTGGCTAAAATGTTGCAAAGATCATAGCTTGTAAATATTTATATGCTTAATTCTTCCAATTTCTCCTTTATTAGTGATAAAATTATAAGAGAAAATTTAGATATAACTTTTGATCATGTCGTGGTGCTTCTATCTCTGTCAGAATCCCCAGGTTATTCTGATACTCTTAAGAGTAGTTTTAGGAAAACAATCATTATTTTTACAGCGTCAATAATTGAAGCCTTGTTATTTTGTATGTTAAGGGAAAACAAAACAGAGGAAGAAATATCTGAAGAGAGTACTGAATTTAAGATTAGTAAGACCATTTATTTTATTAATGATAAGGAAAGAATTGTTTTAGGAAAAGATTGTATAAAAAGTAACAAATGTAAATTCGAGAAAATGAACCTCGATCAGATTAATGACGTTTGTAAAAAACATAATCTTATTTCGAAAGATATTTTTAATAAGGTAGATAAGGTTAGAGTATTGAGAAATCAAATGCACATTAGTACATTAAAGGTTGTTGATAACGAATATTCGAAAGTTGATTTGGAGTTTGTGTTTGCTGTTGCACATGAGATAAAAGATCTAGTTGGTGCAAGTGCTACAAAAGGTTCATAAATTTATTAATTAAATGAAAATAACTCGATGACCACATTTATTATTCTTATAATCGTATTATTACTGGTTGTTACTGTCTTCGCTTTTGTTCTGTTAGAAGCAAAAAAGTATGGCACCAAACCAGCAGAAGAGCTGGTGGGAATTTGTAACTTTACATCTGGTAGAGACAATAAAAGACAAGCAAATTTAAATAAAATACTAGCCCTATTTAATACTGATAGCGAATTAACTAATACTGAAATAAGAAATGAGTTGAAAGTCTCTAGTAGAACAGTGGTGCGATATATGGATGAGCTTGAAAAAGAGGGAAAGGTAGTTCAAATTGGTAAAATCGGCTACCCTGTTACTTATAAATCAAAGGTTTCTCAAGGCTGGGCTTTGGGAAACGATTATTTTCTAATACGCCACACGCGTGGCGTATTACTACACTTTTTCTTTATGCTATTTTAGCAGGAAATCTTTCTCTACGAGAACAGTATAGGTTTCCCTTTTTTTCATTATCAGAATAATTCAAAAATATGGGAGAACCTTTTCGCTTCCTGCACGTCCCGCAAGTAGATGCGGGACTCAGGGGAACAAATTTAAAAAAACTTTTTTAG
>CAYUVX010000061.1:0-4231 GCA_964448325.1 uncultured Candidatus Saccharibacteria bacterium | reverse complement strand
ATAATCCGGTAATAATAACCAAAAATTTCGTAAGGTTCCACCAAAGTTATGTCCACCATCATTAAGAAATATTGCTTTAAAGATAGAAACTAAAAAAGAAACTAAATCATATGAATGGAAGGCATCTAATTGTTCTACAGGAGGATTCATATTTATATTGTAACAAATAATTAGCGACTCTCAAAGCCCTGAAACAAATTCTCCAGCTTTTTAGCAATTAAAAACAATATCTTTTCATTTCCTTGTTTGGCCAATAATTGTAATCCCAATGGTAATTTTTTACCATTCACTTCTTTATAGCCACAAGGGATGGATATTGCTGGTATACCTGCTAAATTTGCTGGAACAGTAAAGATATCCTCTAAATATAGTTGCAAAGGATCAGCTATTTTCTCTCCGATTTTAAAAGCGGGACCAGTTGTTGTAGGAGTTATTAAAATATCAACTTCCTCAAAAATTTTCTGATATTCTTCACGGATCAGATTTCGAACAATATTCGCTTTATTATAATATGCATCATAATAACCAGAAGATAAGACATAAGTTCCTAAAATAATTCTTCGTTTTACTTCCGAACCAAAACCGGTGGCTCTTGTTTTAAAATAATCATCCACCATATTATCACCATCAATATGATTGCCGTATCGGACACCATCAAATCTGGCCATATTAGATGAAACCTCTGCCGGAATAAGAGTATAATAAGTGGCTAAAGCATATTGCAAACTAGCCGGCCCTTTATTCCCCAGCCATTTAACAAAATCAGACTGTAAAATTTTATCCTGCACACCAGAATACCAATCCAAACCATCAGCCTGTGATTTATCCAAAGCAAAACCAGCGCCGATTTTTATTTCTGAAATATCCTTATTAATTTCTTCATTCTTAATTTCAATACTAGTGCTATCCAAATTATCTTTTCCGAAAATAAAATCAAATAAGATTTCAGCATCATCTACTGTCTTTCCGAATGAGCCGATTTGGTCAAAGGATGAGCCCATAGCCATTACTCCATATCTGGAAACCGCTCCATATGTCGGTTTTAAACCTACAATTCCACAAAAGCTGGCTGGCTGACGGATAGAACCTCCAGTATCTGAACCCAAAGCTAATAAGGCCATATCCCCAGCGACAGCAGCCGCCGAACCGCCAGATGAACCACCAGACACTCTATCAGAATCATGAGGATTGTGAGTCACACCAAAAGCTGAATTCTCTGTGGACCCGCCCATAGCAAATTCATCCATATTTGTTCGTCCAAGAAATATTGCACCAGCTTCCTTAAGTTTTTTTATTACTGTCGCATCATAAGTAGCAGTATAATTTTCTAGTATTTTTGAAGCAGAACTAGCTATTCTACCTTTTATTAAAATATTATCTTTTACAGCAATAGGAATACCAGTTAGTAAAGTGATATTATTTTTATCAGCAATCCTTTTATCAGCTTCCTTTGCCTGCTCTAAAACATCTGCGAATACTTCCAAATAAGCATGTATTCCTGCCCGACTGCTGTCTTTGGCAGGCGGGTCGCCGTCTTTTTCTTTTATATTATTTAAATAAGCCTGAGCCAGCTCCACACAAGTATAATCCCCCCTGATCAAGGCTTCATGTGCTTTCTTAATTGTTAGTTCAGTTAAATTAATCATATCTTTATTTGTAGTCGATTTGTGGATTCGTACAATTTGTATATTAGTTTATAGTATTTTTTTTACCTTCAAATAATTTCCTTCTTTTCTAGGAAACTCTTCTACTATAGCCTCTGTGTTTTCTCCGCTTTCATAGCCCACTTCATCTTCTCGCATTACATTATGCAAACTCCCTGCAGTATTCAGACCGATGGCTGGGGAAACTCTCGAAGTGATTAGGTCCTCCGTTAAACGGAGAGAGCTTTCCTCGCTATCGGTCTGATTTATCTGTTTAGTTACAATTTCTTTAATCTGATCCACATAGCCCAAAATAGCTCCTATATCTTTTAAATAAGTTTGTTTTTCCTCTTCTGTCAGTTCAATTCTGGCTAATTTAGCCAATTTTTCTATATCCTTTATCTCCATAATATACGAAAATTATTCGAATGCTACAAATCGATAAACAAATGTTACAAAGTAAGAATAGCATAAAATACTAAGAAATTAAACCTAGAAAGGATTTTTCGTCTAGCAGTTTTACACCCAGTTTTTGTGCTTTTGCCTGTTTTGTTCCAGCATTTTCACCAAATACTAAATAAGATGTTTTTGCAGAGACCGATTCTGACACATTTCCCCCTAAGGCGCGGATTTTATCTTTGGCCTCATCACGGGACATTGCACTTAAAGTTCCAGTAATAACAAAACTTTTTCCACTCAATTTTCCTATTCTTTTCAAACTTTCACCCTGGTGAGAGTTTGAAACTTTAACTTGTTTTAAAAGATTATCAAGAAGATTTTGATTATTTTTATCAGCAAAATAATCAACTAAAGCCCGTGCCACTATCGGTCCCAATCCATCTAAAACCTGCAAATCCGCAAAATCAGCTTCTTGTAATTTTTCCAAACTCCCAAAATGTTCAGCTAAATCTATAGCGGTTTCCTCCCCTACTTGCGGAATAGAAAGACCAACTAAAAATTTTGGCAGGGATATTTGTCGTGAATTATTAATAGAAATTAATAAATTATCCACTGATTTTTCGGCAAATCTAGGTAAGGAGAGCAGATCCCCTTTTCTTAAAGTAAATAAATCAGTAAAATCAGTTATCAAATTATTATCCAGCAAAACATCAATAATTTTTGGTCCACAGCCATCCATGTCATATGCTTTTTTAGAGACAAAATGATAAAATTTTTGTTTTTTCTGAGCAAAGGAATCCTTGGAAACACATCTCCAGGCTGATTGCCCAGGCACCCTTTCTATTTCTCCATTTCCACCGCAACCAGCCACCACTTCGGGGAATTTATATGGTTTTTCTTTGCCAGTGCGCAGATCAGTTAAGACTTTGACTATATCTGGTATAACATCACCCGCCTTTTGTAAAATGACAGTATCACCCACCCGCACATCTAATCGTTTTATTTCATCCTCATTATGCAAAGTCGCTCGGGACACTACAGAGCCTGCCACTCGCACAGGATTAAGATGCGCCACCGGAGTAAGTACACCCGTTCTCCCTATTTGAAGCACAATATCTTCCACCCTAGTTGTTACCTGTTCTGCAGGAAATTTATAGGCCACACCAAAACGGGGTGTTTTACCCGTATAACCAAGTTTCTCTTGTACTATTCTTGAATTAACTTTTATGACGATACCGTCTAATTCATAATCTAATTTATGTCTCTTCCCAGCCCATTCCTCGTAAAATTCCTGCACTTTATCTAAAGAATCCACTATTTGAAAATATGGATTAGTTTTAAAGCCTAATTTCTTTAGCAATTGTAATTCTTCGCCCTGATTTTTTGGTTTCTCAATTCCGCTTATTTTATCAATATCATAAATAAAGGTATCCAGTTTTCTTTTAGCGGTTATTTTAGAATCCAATTGCCGAATAGAACCGGCGCCAGCATTTCTAGTATTGGCAAAAATCTGCTCGCCATTTTTTTCCCTTTCCTCATTTATTTTCTCTAATTCTTTTTTACTCATCCAGGCTTCCCCCACTACCGTTATATACACTTCATTTTGTAAGAAAAAAGGGATGGATTTTATTGTCTTTAAGTTTTCCGTAACATCTTCCCCCACTTGGCCATCACCGCGTGTTGCCCCTTGTTTATATACTCCTTTTTCATAATTTAAAATCACCTTTAAACCATCAATTTTTAATTCCAAACAATATTCTAGCTTCCGCCCGGATGAACCGTTCGGACGGGTTTCCTTTTTTAGGGAAAGTTCTTTTTCTATCATCCTTCGTACTTTCTCATCCCACCGGTTCAATTCTTCACGGTCAAAAATATCATCAAATGACCATTGCCTGATCTCATGTCTGACTTTTTTAAATTCCTTTAAGGGAGCTCCTCCCACCCTCTTTGAGGGACTCAAGGGCGAAACAAGTTCTGGATAATTAGCTTCTATTTCTAGAAGTTCACGCATCAAAGAATCATAGGCTTCATCACTAATTTCCGGCTTGTCCAGCACATGATAGAGATATTGATGATGCTCTATAGCTTTTATCAGTTTTTCATATCTATCCTTCATCAATTTTAATATTTTATTTCTATTCCTCTTTCCACTTTATCCCCACTATCGGAATCCCAACCTCGTGAGGTAA
>CAYUVX010000060.1:0-4252 GCA_964448325.1 uncultured Candidatus Saccharibacteria bacterium | reverse complement strand
AAATCAATTTTTACGTTTTTAATTTTTTCCATATAAGCTTAGTGAGTTGCGCAAAGACGTTTCTTTACGCAACCTCTAAACCTACTAAACTAAATGCATTGAATAGCTTCGAACAAATTTAATTAAAAAATTAAGGAATTTGTACAAGCTTAAATTCAATATCAAACTTCAGACTATCGCTCTGGGCAAGATTTTCCATATTATCCGCACGTTTAGGAAAATCTAACCACATATAGGCATTTAGTGTATCTCCTGGGTTTAACACTGGGCCCGTTACTTCGACACCTGCAGCTGTATTAAACGGATTGAACTGAGGTCCAATAGACCCCCAAGGGGCTTGGTTTCGAGACCATTGAACCCATGTATACTGTCCAAGCTCACCCTGATCATTACCCGCTCCACAGGTTACATCACCTATTGAGGTTTCTGGTTCATTACATACATTCTCGAAATTCTCAACATTCTTAATAGTCCAGCTTACAGTACCTGGCAAGCTACCTGCATTCTTAAGAACCCATTGATTGTTATAGCCTTGATAGGTGTAAGGAGCTTGAGGTTTCATGTCAGTTTTAGTGACATGGACAACAGTTGGATCATCTTGGTTATCAACCTTTAAATCCAAAGTTCCAGCAGAAAAAGTGTTCCCCGTGCTGGTTTCTGTGTCGGCAAACTGGGCTAAGGTAGCTCCGGTTGCGACGGCGGCGACCATGACGATCATAACTAAACTAGTTAATATTTTTCTCATTTATTTTCACCTCCTTTCGAATGAAGTAAATTTTTAGTAAAGCAAAACGCTAAGCAAAGTTTTTCGGAGGGTAAAGAAGAACCGCCAATGCAATCTTTCAATTGACTACGCGGATGATTTGCGATAAAAACTAGGTCCAAATATTTTTGGGACACAGTTAGACGCTATTTTACTTGGAGCAGACAAGCAAATCAAGAGGGTATCTCTATTGCTTTATATGACAGAATATATCAGCCTATATTATTTTTTCTTGTTTTCTCGCCGGGCGTCGCGAATAAAGATGATGATAAGGATACCGATGAGAATCAAAGCAACAATTGTAAGAATGGCATTTATTGACAGCATATTATTTTTTTGACCAATAATAGAATACCATAGTTAATAACGCGAAAAAAATTGCGGTAATTAAAATAACCGTATTGGAATCCATATTATTTTTTAACAATTAATAATGCTCCATAAAACATTATAAATGATACAAATAAACTAATAAAAGCTGAAATTATAGAAAAAAAATCAAACCTTCTCTCAATAAATATTCTAGACACAACTAAGATAGAAATCAAGACGGTTGATAAATTAACTAAGATTTCAGAAATTACTTTCTTTTGAGTTAAATTTAACTTTTTCATAGTTTTCTAACCTCTTTAACCAATTCGCCAACCGATTTAAGAAGAATTTCAGCCAGATTCAAGTTGTTTTTATTTAAATTTTCTTCGACAGAATTTAATCGCGTTTCAATCTCAATCAAAATATTGGCATTTTTCACGACATTTTTACCCCTTTGTTTTTTAGCAAGAAGATATTTTTGAATAGAACCGATGAGTTTTTTATAATTTGTCAAATCTTTTTTAATTCTTGAAGAATAAACACCAAAAACATAATTATCTAATGACTTTTCATAAAGATTTTCTAATTTTTCAATGGCATAAAGGATTTTTCTCTTGTTGCCGTCGTTAACTTTCGTTCTTGCCAAAAAGAGCTGTTGATGGGCTAACTGAAGAGCTGATTTAAGTCGACATTTACTGATCTGAGAGAAATAACATTTAGCCAGTTTTAAATTGGTAACTGTTTTAGTCAGGTATGATTGAGTTGAAGAGGAAAAATTCGGTTTTAATTCCTTTGAGTTATAATTTTGAGATATAATACTAAGTAATTTGAACTATGCGAAAAAACCTTAAGCGCTATTATCAGGCTTGGGAATTACGTCAACAAGGCAAAAAACTAAGAGAGATTGGTGAAATAATGGGATTTTCACCCGAGAGAGCAAGGACTTTGGTTAGCTATATCAATTTAAAAATTGAATACAAAAAACCCTTACCGAACGATTTAAAAGATTTAATTAAAAAATATCATGCAATTTGAGATAGTAACAAATTATCCTCTTTTTGTTCTTCTATTGATACTCTGGCTAAAATTACTGCTTTCATATGGATAATGTTTCCTGACTACTAATAATTTCTCTTAACCTCCTCTGGGCAATCTTTATATACTCTTGATTTGTGTCAATACCAATGAAGTTTTTTCCAAGTTTTTTAGTGGCTACTGCTGTTGTTCCGCTTCCCACGAAAGGGTCTAGAATAATTGCATTTTCAGAAAAACAAGATAACTCTATTAGATGTTCACATAATGATAAAGGTTTGACAGTCATATGGGTATTAAATTCTCCCTTTTCATTTTTAGAGGGTTTCTTAATTAAGAAATTTTTATCTATAATTTCGTTGATTTTATCAATTGTCATTATGTTAGAGGGGAACATATTATCGCCAACTCTTACCTTAGTATTAAATAAGCCGACCTTATGTTTAATAATGTTTTGTAAAAAGGTAGTATCAGGAGTTTTTTGAGCCATTATTATCGGCTCAAAGCAAGATTTAATTTGAGGAGTTTTCCATCCGTTTAACTTTTTTCTTAATTGATTTTTTGCATTTTCGTCTATTTTTAACTTTCTTATGAAATGGTCTAGCCCCATTGCCTTAGGTTGATTTTGGGTATAAATCCATAGAAAACAATCTCTAATTTCAAAACCAGCATCGTCAACCGCACAAGCCATCCGATGATAAAGTCTTGGGCTTGAAAAGGAGAAAAAGAAACCTCCAGGTTTTAATACTCTCAACAATTCTTTAGATATTTTAAGATACCAGTCGTAGAATTTTATTCCCTGATTTCTGTCAAATTTCATTCCTGCGGGGAGAGACTTAACTTGGTATTGGTTTTTTTTATTAGACACAACCTCGTGTTTCCAGCCTTCATCCATTTTGTCTAAAAAATAAGGTGGGTCGGTTAAAATAATATCAATAGAATTAGTCTCTAACTGTGGAAGTATGTTTTGTGCATCACCTTGAATTATTTGGTTTATAAATTGTTTATTCTTCATAAGGGTTTTTGCCATTAAATTCCTTGAATAAAATTTTATAAATTTCCCATCTAACTTCTTTATCAAAATTTTTTACAAATGAAGGCTGGGCTAATTTAATAACTCTTCCTTTATTGTCATACACCCATCTGTTTCTATCTGCCCTGTTACATTTTTGACATTGAGGGATAATATTGCCTGCGACAAGCGGTTTGTTTGGGTCTTTGTGTGCTTTCTGTAGTTTTGTTTTCGTTCCCGACCAATGAAAGTGTGGGTTTCCTTCTTTTGACCCGCAAGTTGCACATCTATAACCGTAACTTGCTTTTATTTCATCCCAATTCTCTGTATTTATAATTCTGTGCCCTTTTTTGAAGCCAGGATAAGATTCTTCTAAGGAATAAAGTTGATAAGAACCTCTTGGGGTATTTAATACAATATTGTCTCTACCACCTGCAACAATCCACCATCCATCTTGAGCTCCTAAATGACGGGGTTGTTGGACATCGTTTACATTTGGGTCAAATTCTCTAATAAAATTGGTTATTTCCGTCTTAGTTATAACTCTTGTTTTAGGATAGTTGATAGATAAATAAACCAAAACCAATGCATTTTTTGTAAATTTTTCATTTTCGTCATACAGTTTTGGCATTTTTACCCCAACCTTTTCAAGATATTTTTTATGAAAATCTTTTATAAAAGCATATTGTTTTTTAATATCTTCAATATTTAATTTAATGTAATTCATTTTTTCCTTCCCTCTATTTTAACTTGTAACTGTTTATAAAATCTTCAAAATCTGTATGACTTAATACTATATTGTTTTTGGATTTTATATGCCTTTAATTTTCAGGCTCTAATCCAACAATAGACAGTCATATAGGCTACTTTTAAGGTTTTGGCTATTTCTTGTGGTGAGTAAAATTTATTTTCCATACTATCTACTTACATTTACATTATTCAACATTTTTTGTCATAAGTCAAATAATTTTGAATTAGACAATGACTAACTGTTGTCGATTGGTTGTCTAAGAAAAAATGAAACAAAAATGATTTTCTTGATCATTAAAAAAGACTTTAAAACAACAATCATTTCTCTGTCAACGGACTATAGACAGCAAAAATGATGATTTGGATTGAGAGAAAAAGATAAA
>CAYUVX010000059.1:0-4358 GCA_964448325.1 uncultured Candidatus Saccharibacteria bacterium | reverse complement strand
GCCAAAATAATTCGTAAACTCCGGAACTAGTAAACTACTAGTAGTAATGTTGAAAGCAGTACACCTACATATACTCAGGAAGATAATACCCAAAATGATTATGATCAAAGTTCTTCATTAAATGACTCTGGAATAAGTTCGGGGAAAATATTTTTGTTCTTTATAGTATTTTTGATATTCTGGAAAACAAGAAAAGAATTTTGGCAAAGTTGCTTGTTGTAAAATCTTATATGTGGGGGCCACAATCAAACCCTCGCCATTACTTGGCATTTTAGCTATCTGATTCCCTGCCCAATAAGAACCAACAAATGTTTTCCCACCCTGAACACCTGAAATCGCAGCCGCGTATTGCGTTGAAAAACCAAAAACCTCAAATTGTTTTGGATGGAGTTCAACCTGCTTCGTTATCATCATTTTTTACTTTTATGTTAATTTGTATTGGAACAAACACATTTGCATCTACCTCCTCCGGCGCCTTTATCCCACACTGCTCGCACAGCAGTTTATAGGCAGCGAAATCACCCTCTAATGCCTTCTTTAACTGTGGCTCGTAGAGCATTTTGAACTTTTTACCTACGGCATCAATCAATTCATTCCTCATTTTTTGGGTCATCAAAGTCGCCTGACTAACAGGCCTTCCTCCAAGTTTTCCATTATTTGCTGATGTTATACTTCTTTTGTCCATATAAGGCACTTAACCTATAACCTAACGCTATTTTTTAATTTTATTTTTGTGTTGTGTAGCAGGTCATAAAAGAAACTCCTTAATTCCTCGCAACAAGGATATTTTGTTCTGTTATTTTTTGATCCGTTCATACATACTTTATGCGCCACAATTCCTTTTTTCTTGTTGTAGAAAATCATCCCATCTCCCCTGATTTGCTTCTCGCACAGTTGGCACATCAGAAGTGGCACATTACAATTTTTTAATGAACTAATTTCTAAACCTTGAATTTTCATAATTTTGTTAATTTACGATATAGTTATCTCTCCAAAATATCTATCTAACATATATATACTGGATAGTTGGAAAGATCTTCGAATTATAGGTATAAACCTATTGGTTAAAATCACTAATGTGATTTTTAACCAACAAGGTGTTATCCCTTACCAACCGACTTTTGGACAGATTGGTAAGAATGCTCATTTTAAGAGCAAATGTCTTTCCAATGCCTATTTTAGACAGATTGGATAGATTTATTCCTTCACTAAAAAAAATAAGAACGCACTCTTGCTAACCTTTTTGCCCCCTCTGATTATAGTTTCCCCTTCATTTTGTTTTCGGGACCCCATTATTTTACTCTCAACCAGCTGGTCTACTGCCATCTTTGTGTTGGAAGTTCCGCCGACTTCTTCTTTAATTTCAGCCATAGTGTATTCACTCCCCTTCTTAACGAAGTTCAAAATGGCGCTCCTGGCTTTATCTATTGCGCTTTCTGCTTTCTCTTCATATCCTCCAAATTCAAAAGTAGATTTTTTAGTAAGCGGGTTATACCAAACTATTACCGAAAATCTTTCAAAACCTTCGGCCTGCCTGCGCTTCATTTGTTCTATGGTTAATTTTATTCCTTTCATTCCCTCTCCTTCGTTGGCCACTATAATGTCCCGGCTATCTAATAATATATGGCTGGCAGTCTTTCCAATGATGTCTGTGGCTCCTCGACTGCTTGATTGGCTATATTTTTCGCCCTTTGAAGGTTTTCTGTGGTGATGGACAAAAAGGATTGTAATCCCGCAATTTCTAATTAACTCTAAAAATTTTGCGTTAATTATGTTTGCGTCGTCATTGCTATTTTCATCGATTTCGCTACCCTTCATCATTGAATAAGTATCAAATACCACCAGTCCGTAGCCGTTGCTTTTAATTTTATCTACAAGCCAATTGAAATCTTTCTCGTCGCAAATATTGAATGTTTGGCTATGGTAGAAATCCAGCCCTTCTAATTCACTTTGAATTATGCTTTTGGTCCTTTGGATAAGATCGTTCTCGGACATTTCTAAATCCAAGATTAAGGTTTTAGTTTTCTTGGTTTCAAACATTCCTAAAAACTTTTCACCGCGAACAATAGATTCAACTACTTTTAACATCCACAAAGATTTTCCTTTTCCACTGTCGCTTGTTAGTGCATTGACCGAACCCTCAACAATCATTCCATATAATAAAAATGGCTGTTTTTTTGGCTCCATTTTTAGAAGCTCGTTAACTGATACTATTTTGTGTTCTGTCACGGTAGTATCCTTATCCCATTCCTTCCAATATTTACAAGCCTGTTCAAAACAAACTTTTGCATCTTCAATACTAAATCCCTTTGTATCTTTGGCTTTTTGGTAATATGTGGACTCCATAAGCAACCAAACATTACCAAAATCATTTTCTGTCTTGCCCCTTAACATAGAAAGACATAAAGATAAAAATGCACTGTGCCTATTGCCTTCCGGGAAACCCTGTTTTAATGATTCCCAAAAATCAACTTTACTCTTTATAGTTTCACCCTCCTTGGCTGTAAATGGGAATTTTTGTGAAAGTTCGTCTAATGTGTATTCAACTGTTTCTTCGTGTATTATCTTGCAGAGAAATGGAGTCCCTTTATTATGGTAGAAGTTTGGTATCCTCAATATTCTGCTTGAGTCTTTGGCTCCAGGATCTCCGTTAAACTTGCATATAATAGACCAGACGATGTTTTCATACTTTAATTTTGACTCTGTTGTTATTCCGCCATCTTTAATCCTCCAATATGGCTGTATTCCATTTGCCGTTTCTATTATCTTTGTCGGCTTAAACGGCAGAACCTCTTGGAGTTTTGCTTCTTTCTTTATTTTTTTCTCTTCATCTGTCTGTCCATCTCCTCGTTTTGCTACATCAAGATCGGCATAAACATAATCCAATCTTGAAAGATATTTGTCGCATCTATATGTTTTTTCGGTTAACGGCTGAGTTCGATCAAAACTATTAACGGATTGAAATGCTCCATAGCCTCTTTGATTTAGTTCAGTAAATTCTTCTTGATTGAACTCATATTTGGTTAATGTTGGAAAATCTCTTTCTTTGTCATCAAGAAAAACATATATTTTAGAAAATTGTTTAGTATTGTTTTCCATACTGCACTGGCCCGAACCCTGTATTCCTACCGCGCGCCAGTGCAGGCCTTAACGCAGTAAGAATACAAGATTAAGAAGGGCTATTTTTTTTATATTGTCGTAGTTAATATTTTAATTTTTAATACTTTTTGTTAAACACAAAAAACCCGCAAATCAATAAGATAACCGTTATTGGTATCTCCTTGATTCGCGGGTTTTTTACCGCACCCTTAGATGGCTTGATTGCTCACTACTAAGGTCCCCAAAATTGGGAATTTTTATTTAATTGTCAATTTAATTGTACCGCCAAGATAAATCAATGTCAAGTGTCTAACTGTTTAATCGCTGTTTTTTTCTAATATCGGGAGAATAGCAAGGTGCTTTATAATATTGCTTAAAACTTTTCTTAATTTTCACAATCTCATTTGTAATTTTATCTACATCATTTATTACGGTTCTCTCGTTTAACTTAAACTCCTGCATTATTTTATTTATACTGGCATTTTCTTCTGACATTAAATAATTAAGAATGTTTTTTTGCTTTACCGATAAATCTTTCGAAACTCGAGATTGTTCCGAAGCGGTCAAATTAGAATATGGTATGCTCAATAAACTTTTCTTCCTTATGTAGACGATTGCTTTTTTATCGTTTTTTTTTACTCTGTCCTCAAACATTTTTTTAATATCTTTAGCTATGCTTGAAGTTATATAATTTTTCTTTTTACATCCACTACAGATTATCTCAACAGAATTAAAATTTATAATACACTCCCCGGAAAAACCTAATAAATGTATCGTATCTTCATCTAAAAATCTCCACAGCTCTTGCCCACATTTAGAACATTTATACATATTTTTATTTTCTATTTTTTTATCCATTTTATTTCTGTGTTTTCATTATTTTAATATTTTTAATCAGTTTATCAAACTCTTTCTCCGTTATGTCGCCAGTTTCCAATCTTCTCTTCTGCAAAACTTCGTATTCCTTTACTGTCATCGGCTTATATACAAGTTCAACCATGCGCAACAAACTGGTTGCCTGCCTTAGTGCCTCTTCATCGGTAATGTCTTTCTTAAATCGCTTTTTATAAATCTTCTTAAATTCTTCTAACCGTTCTTTTGAAATCATTTTTATTTATCTGATTTATTTATCGTAAATAAACGGGGGTCATCTCCATAAACCGCTTCGTATAGGGCCACAAAATTATTGGCCCTTCTACTGGCCTCTTCATCTGAAAGCTTTACACCATAATTTTTTTCGTAAAGCATTCTAAATTCTT
>CAYUVX010000058.1:0-4466 GCA_964448325.1 uncultured Candidatus Saccharibacteria bacterium | reverse complement strand
TGAGAGAAAACGTTCAGCCCCCTTTCATGCCGATGTTTCAATTTTCAAAAACATCTCAAAGAATCAGACAAATAATGTCTCCTCTATGCCGGGTCTACAACATAATGCCAAAAGGCAATTAAAAAACTCCCAGCGCCAAGGCCCAAACAAGAGAGGCTTGAGTCCTCATAAAAAATTTGATGATATAGTCCCCAGCCTTAAGGAAAATACTTTAAGAATTATTCCCTTGGGTGGAGTTGAAGAAGTAGGTAAAAATATGACTGTTATTGAATACAAAAATGACATAATTGTTATTGATGCTGGAATTCAATTCAAAACAGAAGAAACACCAGGAATTGATTATATTTTGCCTAATACAAAATATTTAGAAAATAAAAAGGGTAAAATAAAAGCTTTGGTAATAACCCATGGTCATTTGGATCATATTGGTGGCATTCCCTATTTAATTGAAAAACTGGGAAATCCTCCTATTTATACTCGAGAATTTGGAGCTTTATTGATTAAAAAAAGGCAAACTGAATTTCCCCATTTGCCGGAATTAAATATAAAAATCGTTGGTAAAGAAGACGGCTTTTTACCCCTAACCCCTGATTTAAAAGTAAAATTCTTTGGTTTGACACATTCTATCCCAGATTCCACTGGAATCGTTATTGAAACTCCCTTTGGTGATATTGTGAATACTGGAGATGTACGAGTAGAAAATGAAGAAGGAATTGTTGCTGAAAAAGAATTTGAACAATACAAATTTTTTAAGGATAGAAAAGTGCTTTTACTTACTATGGACTCAACTGGTATAGAAAAACCAGGCTGGACCATATCCGAAAACCAAGTAATAAAGACAATTGACAAGATTGTCAGTGAAGTGACTGGCCGAATAGTTATTGCTACTTTTGCCTCCCAAGTAGAGAGAATTATTAAATTTATAGATATGGCAAAAAAATATGGCAAGAAACTCGTAATTGAAGGCCGGAGTATGAAAAACAATGTGGAAGTAATAAAATTCCTGAAACTAGCTGATGCGGAACATATTATTGCCGTAGAAGATATCGCTGATTATCCACCTCACAAACTTATGATCCTTGCTACTGGCGCTCAGGGGGAAGAATTTGCCGCCCTGATGCGAATGGCCAATAATAGTCATAAACAAATCAAATTAAATAAAACCGATACTATTATCCTTTCATCTTCTGTCATCCCTGGAAATGAAAGAGCTATTACCGGATTAAAAGATAATTTATATAGGCACGATTCCAAAATTATTACTTATTATGATACGGATGTTCATGCCGGCGGGCATGGAAAACGTGAAGAATTGGCTTGGATTCAAAAACAAATTCCTTATAAATTCTTTATGCCTGTTCATGGGCATCATTATATGTTGAAGATGAATGCTGACTTGGCTGTTTCCCTTGGTACATTAAGAGAAAATATTATTGTGCCTGATAATGGTAGTATCATAGAAATTAAAGACGGTGAAAAAATCCAAGTTCTGAAAGAGAAGGCTCCATCCGGACTAGTAATGGTAGACGGTTTTTCCATTGGTGATGTTCAGGAAGTGGTTATTCGCGATCGACAAATGCTAGCCCAAGATGGTATGTTTGTTATTATTGCTAGCATCAATACCAGCACCGGTAAATTAAAAAAATCTCCCGATATTATTTCTCGAGGTTTTGTCTATTTACGAGAATCACAAGAATTATTAACCGAGACCAGACATATAATAAAGAAAACTATTGAAACTAGTGCTTCTGGTATGAGACCAATTGATTTCGATTATGTAAAAAATTCAGTGACTGATGCTATTAGCAGATATCTTTTCCAAAAAACGGCGAAAAGGCCTATGGTGATACCAGTTATTATTGGAGTGTAAAATAAATAATTCTTATCTGACTAATCATTCCCCGACCAGGCCCTCACCGTGGCACTGGTACTAAGAGTTCGGGTAACATTTAAAAAGATGCCTTCATTACCGGGATCCATATTAGATACAGTGATCTGCATTCGAACTGATCCACCGCTATTAGCCCCGGTCATATCCGTAAAGATTAAAGAATGAACCTTAAGATTGGAATTAGTAAGGCGGATAGGGTCATTTACTCCTTCCTTTTTCCAAACAGCATCATTTTGTAAATAGAAAATGGTGGGATCCTTGGTAGTATCACTCATATGAAGAGACAGAAGAGAAAGTATATCGTTGGTCATAACCATAGTCCGGCCACTAATATTTATAATGCCTGTAGTAATAACTGTTCCACCTTCAATCACAATATCTAAAGAAGGATTAGTGATTTCAAAATCTATACTTCGCCCTAAACTGGCAGAAGAATATTCATCTGCTAGAGTATAATTAAGATAGAGACAGACTGGAACTCCGTCAGACAAAGTTAGAGAACCAGTGGTAGTGGCGATATTGTTTTCATCAAAAGAATCTGCTGTACCAAAGCTATCAGCATCTACTGGAGTGGTAATAGAGCAAGTTTCATCCACGGCATCCTGATATGACAGGGTGATATCAGAGAAACTGGTAGTAGCTAGAGAACCAACTTGTTTGATCTTAATTGAGCTAATATCAGCATCACCACTGGTAGAAGTAAGTAGGAAAGCTCCTCCTAAATCAAGACCAATTACTGGCATGGTGGTGGTAGCTATTTGTGTACCGGTTTTAACGACAGTGATTTCTGCAGTAGCAGCCAAGGAACTACTAGTAGCTGAAACAGTATAATCTGATACATATGGGCTTATATTTGTATCATCTGTTTCTAAAATAGCTTTAAATTGGAAAAACTTACCGTCAGCAGTACTTGTGGTTGCCACTCCGTCTTCCATCACTCCTTCATCCTGCCAATCTCCCCAGCTAATATAGCTAGTTCCAAGTTCGTAAATATCTAATACTTCTGCCGCTGATAATGCTCGATCATAAATACGAACTTCATCAATAGTACCTTCAAATTCATAACCAGCATTCAAACCTCTAGCAATACCCATTACACAATTAGTGCCAATTGTCTTTGGAGTATAGGTTGTGCTTCCAAACAATACACCATCAATATAGATATAACCTAAAGATGTAGCACCATTAAAAACCCAAGTAACATGATGCCATTCACCATCATTAGGAGCACTGCCTATATTTCTCCAAGTCCCGTCATACCACCCTATCTGACCACTTGTTGAAGTAAACCAAGCAATAAAAATATCTCCATTCAAGTCAAAAACCAAATCCCTATCCTGGTCAGCCTTTGAGGATTTCAACCAGGTAGAAACAGTATGACTTGTCGTGGCAGAAGCGAACCCAGACAAAGTAATATAATCACCCGTACCATCAAAGTATCCGCCATAGCCAACAATCCCGCTCTCCTCATTTGTGAGAGCATTTACTATTGTGCCATTGTATCTCCCCATAGCATCATTTGCAGTACCATCATTAAAATCCCATTGAGAAACCAAACCGACATCTGTTAAATTATAACTCGTCGCTGTTCTCGTCTGTAAAGAAACATTCGTGTCAGCGTGTTGGCTTAATCCTGCCTTGTATAATTCAGTTACTTCTGAACCTGTTAGGGATTTGTTGTAGATGAGGACTTCATCTATTGTACCGTTGAAAAAACTACTTACACCATTATAAGAACCGAGGTATACATTAGAAGAATAAGTTGAATACCATCCCTCGGTTTGGGTAGTGGTTTCAAACAGTTCCCCATCTTTATAAGATTGTATGACTAGATTTGCTTCATCCACAGTCCGAATTATATTATAAAAATGCCATTCATCTTTAGTAAAGAAAACATTATCTG
This sequence comes from uncultured Candidatus Saccharibacteria bacterium, assembly GCA_964448325.1. GTDB lineage: Bacteria > Patescibacteriota > Minisyncoccia > Phycocordibacterales > GWA1-40-21 > CAIJXO01. The sequence goes on along the minus strand of CAYUVX010000058.1, from coordinate 672 downwards.
TTCTTAAAACTTTATTTGAATTAGTAGAGTTTCTATAATCCAACTCCAATCTACCATAATATATATCATAATGATAATGACTTCCTCCCAAAGAATATATTGAACCAGATACCACGCTATTGGGATTTAACCAAAAAGAAAGACTTTCATTTGCATTTTTAAGAGATGAAGGTGTTGTACCTATATTAACATAATCATCCACACCATCAAAATACATTGCTCCACTACTTATTCCTGTGGCATTATTTGTGCCCGTTGGAGTTCCATCATTACCTGCTATATAAGTAATCGTTCCACCAGTTGCCTCTAAAGTTCCCTCTAAATATTTAATAATAACTATTCCTGAACCTCCATTTCCACCTGCTTTAGCCGCTAGTGAGTTCATTCCAGCATCCCCACCATTTCCTGTATTACTTGCTTCATTAGAAGCAACAGCATCATATGTCCCACAACCATTACCACCAACAGCGTAAGTATTTCCTAGAAAACTAATCCCTGCTCCACCAGCACCCGTCCAATTACTTCCATTCTGACCAACCGCACCTGCTCCACCACCACCTCCTCCTCTTGCTGGTGTGGCGGTTCCTGCTAATCCTCCACGGTAACCCTGTCCAGATACACCTGTTCCATAAGTTCCAAGCCTAGCGGCTCCACCACCTGATCCACCATTTC
>CAYUVX010000057.1:0-4484 GCA_964448325.1 uncultured Candidatus Saccharibacteria bacterium | reverse complement strand
GAAAGACTGGTTTTACAATTTCTTAATTTACCAAATGTTCGCCAGACTACAATATTCCCTAGGGATATGAACCGAATTGATGAAAGACTAGAGGGGACTGAGGGTGGGTACTAAATTACTATAAAAACTAGTGAATAGTTCTCTTCACTAGTTTTTATGTTAGAATTATTACTATGTCTGAAAATAATTTTCAAATTAAAACAGAAGTTTTTGAGGGTCCGCTGGACTTGCTTTTGAGTTTGATTGAAAAGAAAAAACTTTTTATTAATGATATCGCTTTGTCCAAGGTAGCTGACGATTATATTGCTTATTTACAAAATCAAGAGCAGTTTCCCATTGCGCAAAGTGCAGATTTTCTGGTCATTGCCTCCACCTTGCTTTTAATTAAATCCAAATCATTATTACCCGGGCTTAATTTATCCGAGGAAGAACAGCATGATGTGAGCGATCTGGAAAAAAGATTAAAAATCTACCAGCGAATAAAGGAATTAAGTGTTCATATTAAAAACAAATTCGGCCAGGAAATTATTTTTGCGCCCGAGCCAAGAAAGGCAATACCAGTTTTTTCCCCAGATCATACTATGAACAAGGAAAATTTATTGACCGCCGTTTTGTCCGTAATCAAGGCTTTACCTAAAGCAGTAGAAAATATTCCCAAGGCAATAGTAAAAAAAGTTATCAGTTTGGAAGAAATGATTGGAAATCTGACACAGAGAATTCAGTCTAGTATCAAACTAAGCTTCCGAGAATTTGCCAAAGTTGGTAAGGAAGAGCGAGTCAATGTTATAATAAGTTTTCTTGCAATGTTGGAATTAGTTAAACAAGGAATTGTAAATGTCAGACAAGACAATCAATTTGCTGATATAGAAATGGAGACCGAGCAGACTGGTTTACCACATTATAATTAAAAACCCGAGCCTATGCATACTTGCACAAACTCGGGTCTTCTGGCGCCCTTCAACGTCAGTTATTTTCTCGAAAGAACACAGTGTGGCCGACAGTAGCTCCGTAGTCAGCCTCCTCTATGTCGTAAAAAGTACGGTTATGCCGAACTATATTCGGCTCTACACATACCAACACAAGATTGGTGTGAATGTCGCGGAAGTAGTCCAGAACATCCAGGAATGTGTCCATGTCGGCAATGAAGAAATAGTAGGTATTATGCCCATGACCATAGACATTTTTCTCCACCATTTCCTCCAATGCCTTCACGCGAATTACTTCGACCATCTCCGGCGAGATAATCACTTCTGTGGGTACAGCTGTCGGTTGCTCAACCGCTATTGCTTTCTGCAGAAATCGAGCCAGAGTAATGCTTATGAAAGCAATCAAAATCATGTAAGCAACAATTTTCGCAGCAGATCCTCTCCTATTCATCTCACCCTCCTTGCTCATTTAAGAGCTTGACGGTTCCGAATCTCAACAGATTAGCCACCAAGCCAATCTTTATACTATCTATTATTTATTATACACCCTAAAGTTTTAAAAGTCAAATATTTTCTTTCCCTCACATTAGTTAAGGGGAGGGTGTCATTCTGATGACCGGAGAGGTTGTGTCCACACCTTTTTTATAATATAATTGCCAGATTATGGAAGAATTATCATTAGACAGTCAGATAGAAGCCGTGCTTTTTTGGAAAGGCGAGCCACAGTCAATCAAGAAATTGGCTATTAGTTTGAATAAAACGGAAGAGGAAATTTTCACTGCCCTAGAAATTCTAAAAGAAAAAATTAAGGAAAGAGGAGTCGAGCTACTTTATAAGCCTGCCCGAATAAATGATTCTGATCATTTAGGCGGGGATGACGAAGTAATGCTTGGCACCGCTTCCAAACTTTCTCCGATCATAGAAAAGTTACAAAAAGAGGAACTAGTCCGTGACTTGGGTCGCGCTGGATTGGAAACTATTTCTATTATCGCTTATAAGGGACCCATTTCCCGTGCCGAAATAGATTATATTCGTGGTGTTCAATCAAATTTTATCCTTCGTAATTTACAAATTCGCGGTTTAGTGGAAAAAATTACCAATGAAAAAGATAAACGAAGTTTTCTCTATCGTCCCACTTTTGAACTTTTACAATATCTAGGTGTTTCCAGAATAGAAGATTTACCAGAGTATGAAAAAGTTATGGCTGAATTTGCCCAAAATGAAATTAAAACAGAAGCCGAGCCAGAGAAAATGGAAGAAAATATATTAGAAGAAACAGTAGAAACAACGGACGATATTATAATTGAAAATAATTCATAATGAATTCACATAATAGCAATAAAGAAAAAATAATTGCCCTGCTAACCGTCATACTGCTTTTTTTAATTGTCGGTGGCTTGTTTTTTAGTATTAGCTTAGATAATAGAAGGAAAACAGAGGCTTTAAGATTAGAGGTGCAGAGAATAAAAAAAGAGGCCGAGATAACAAAGAAACTAGCCAGCATTAATTTGGATAAAACATATTTAAATAATTTAACAAGCAAGGCTTATTCAAGCGTAATACTTGCCGAGAATAATAGAACAAAAATATTAGCTGAAAAAAACCCAAATTTAACCTTACCAATTGCCAGCCTTACAAAATTAATGGTAGCGGTAATTATTTTAGAAAATACTGATCCAAAAACAACAGTAATAGCTACTTCAGATTATATTGGCCAGGAAGAAAGTTATTTTGTTTTAGAAACCGACAGAAGATATAAAATAAATGATTTATTGGTCAATGCCTTGATCGCTTCGGATAATGATTCCGCCCGCTTGCTAGCAAGTGTTTTAGGAACTGAAAACTTTATTAACAAAATGAATTCCAAAGCCAAGGAACTGGGCCTGACACAGACATATTTTGTGAATGTCACCGGTTTGGACCCGCATGATATATCTGCAAACTTAAATATTTCTACCGTTAATGACCTTGCTCAGCTCCTTATTTATATTAGAAATAAACATCCACAAATATTAAGAATAACTTCAGAAAGCCAATATAACTTTTGTGATTTAAATAATTATTGTAAACTTATTACTAGTACCGACAAACTCTTGAATGAAAAGACCTTGCAGTTTAAAATTATCGGTGGGAAAACGGGTACCACAGATTTAGCCGGTAAAAATCTGGCTCTTCTAACTGAAATCTATCCTGATTTGTTTTTATTAAATATCGTTATGGGTTCAGAGAATAGCTTTGCGGATTCAGCAACAATTATTAATAATATTAAAATTGAAAATTAAATTATGGATATTGTAAAAATTTTTGTTCCCACCACTGTCGCCTTTATTATTGGGATTTTAATTACGCCAATAGTCAGTAACTTTCTATACCGAAATAAAATGTGGAAGAAAAAAAGCGTAGCAGTAGCAACGGATGGAGGAATAGCTAGTATTACTCAAGGTCTACATAATGATGAAGAAAAGAAAACACCACGTATGGGAGGGATTGTTATTTGGGCCAGTGCCATTATTACCGTTTTGCTTTTTTTACTTGGGGCTATTATAGATGGCCCAGTTATGGAGAAATTAAACTTTCTCAGTCGAAATCAGACTTGGCTACCATTGTTTACCCTAATTGTTGGAGCATTGATAGGCCTAATTGATGATTATTTTAGCGTTACAGAAAGATACGACCAGAAGGCGGGTGGCCTTTCCTCCAAAAAAAGACTTTTAGCTGTTTTCATAATTTCCTTAATTGGTGCTTGGTGGTTTTACTATAAACTAGAAATGACAGAAATAAATATCCCTTTCCTGGGTATTTGGGATGCTGGAATATTATTTATTCTTTTTTTTATTATTGTTACTTTGGGCACATATTCCGGTGGGGTAATAGACGGTTTAGATGGACTTTCGGGTGGAGTGTTTGGAATTATATTTAGCTCCTATGGAATAATTGCTTTATTACAAAATCAGATAGATTTGGCCGCTTTTTGTTTTGTTTTAGTGGGAGGGCTTTTGGCTTTTCTCTGGTTTAATATTCCACCTGCTCGTTTCTATATGTCAGAAACAGGGACAATGGCCTTGACCATAACATTAGTGGTGATTGCCTTTTTAACAAAACAAGTATTAATTTTACCAATCATTGCTTTCCCTTTGGTTATGTCCTCTGGCTCCAGTATTATCCAGCTACTTTCAAAAAAGTTCAGGAATGGTAAAAAAGTTTTCTTGGTCGCACCACTGCATCACCACTTTCAAGCAAAAGGCTGGCCAGCCACCAAAGTAGTTATGCGCTATTGGGTCCTTGGTATTATTTTTGCCAGTGTTGGTATTATTATTTTTCTGGTGGGATAAATTTGTGATACAATAAATTTATTATGGAAAATACATTTGAACCAGTTGAAAAAAAATCGTAGGAAATGACCAAGAAAAAACTTATCAAAGTTCATAATAAAATGCAGACGAATTATGAATATACTTTAACCGCTAGAGAAGGGAAGGATTTTGACCCCCGTTTTAAACCAGCCCTTACACCAAAACAAATGCTTGCCCTAGGGGTATTTGGAGGGCGTTATTTGCG
>CAYUVX010000056.1:0-4520 GCA_964448325.1 uncultured Candidatus Saccharibacteria bacterium | reverse complement strand
TAAAACTTAAACCAGCTCCACCAGCAATGTAAATAAATTGCTTGATGGTGAGCGGACCAAATATTTTGTCTTCTATTTCAATAAATTGTGGTACTTGAAATCTCATGATAAATTTTAGGTACTAGTTAAGCGGCTCACGATAGGGATCCACACTACTTGTGGGTTTCTTTTTTATCTCGGGTAATTTTTTTTCAGTGGAAGCGTTTATAATTTGTTGTGAAGTAATAGTATTGCCAGACATTTTGGCTTGTAGTATGCCTTTATTTGCTTCCTGAATTTCTTGGGCAGGCCTTATTTCTATCTGTGTTTCCTCGGTGGCTGGTATTTTTTCAGATTCTTCTTGTTCTCTATTAGTTGGATGAACAATAGGGGCAGTTCTTACAGTTTTAGGTCCTTCATCAATTAAGGAAGGATCCTCAATCTCTTTTAAGATCTGATCACGATTTAGACTTGTTTCATTACTATTAGTAAACTTTGGGGCAGAAATATCCTCCTCTTCAACAGTTTCCATAGCTTCCAGAGAAGATCTGATAGGTTTGAATATAGCCTCGTTTACATTCACGGCAATTTCTTGGGCTCGAGTAATGGGTATGTCCAGCTCTGTTTGTAAATTATCTATATAGTCTGATAAAGGCTCCAAACCGATCATCACCAAAGTAGTTTCCATTTCTAGCTTTCCTGTTTGATCAATCAATAATCTGTGCCTTTTAGCAATCTCGGCTAATTTAGTCTGATAGTCCACAGAAATAATCGCCTCTTTCACATCCGCTGGAAGTTTTTTCATCTGCTCCTCTATTATTTTTTGTGTTTCTTCATCCATATTTTATCTCCCTCTATTTTACCATAAATTAATTTTCATTGCTAAGCATCATCTTAAGAAAAAACAAGGTTTCTGTTTTTAGCTTGGTCTTGACCCAGTCTTTCTGCTTTTCGGTCAATAATTCCCCCATACCAGAGAGAATATTACTATCATTAAAATTCTCCATTTTCTCAATGGTTTGTCCTAGAAAATCTTTATAAGGTATTTTAAGTCGCTCCTCAATCAGTTCCTTATTTATTGGCCAATCATGGCTTGAGAAAAAATGAACGTCAAAAATATCACGATTAGTTTTACCAATACGCTCGTACATAGCGCAAAGTTTGTTGGCGAACATATCTTCCTTTATCATTACTTGCATGGCGATACCTAAAGACGAATGAACAGTATATCTGGAACCGAAATTTCGGCGATTGATTTCTAATTTAATATTTTGGGCGTTTATATCTTTGTCGTCGTAAGATAAGAGATAAAGAAGATTGAACATTTTTTTTCTAGCTTCTTTTAATTTGCCATATTTTTGTAAAATCATTTTTACTCGCTCAAAAACGTAGTCCTCTTGTTTGGGATCAAGCAAGTCTAGGTCTATATCTACCGAAAAGCGGTCCAAGCCATAGAACAGTAGAGCTGCTGTGCCACCCTTGAATCCTAAAATAGTGCTGATGGTTGGATCAGTGTAAATATCCTTGAGGATTTTGAGAAAAATATTTTTATGTTTTGCAATATTAAGAGCCATTTTGTTTATTATATTAAGATTTTTCGTCCGCTTCCTTATACATTTTTACCATTTTGGCCATTCTTTTGTTAGAGCTGTAAATAGGCAGAATTTCATAGACCTTGTCCCAATTCAGGGCCGATAAATTATCAAAATGATAGTCGGTATTTAAATAAATAACGTCTAGAAAAGCTCTTTCTGGAGTGGCTATGTCATAATTTTCTCTAGATTCAACACCGGCTTGATTAGTTAAGATAGAATCTTTGATTTTGTGATAGTTGAATTTATGTTCCCCACACTCAATTTCTTTTGTCTTGTATGTGATGACAAATACTTGGCTGTAATATTGAAAGGTAATGCCCGCCGCACCTAGTACCGTTTCCAAACTGATATAAGAAGGGGTGTATATTTTGGTAGCCAGCTCGTATTTGTCGTAATTTTTATCTTTAGCATAAATACCTTTACGAACAGAATATAATTTACCCGCTCGAACATAACGGTTTAGTTTCTTCTTGACAAAGTTTATATCAGACTCGCCCCAGAGTAATACCACCTCTTGAAAGGTAAAAACTGTTCTAGCTGAGCGTATGAGGTCTAAAAGATGATCTTTTTCCATATTATCTATTTTATGAACCACTGGTACCCAAATATGGGTACCAACAGTTCACATTATATACCCCCAGTCTTAGGTGTCAATCACCCACCTGTGGATAAAATCCCCCTTATTCTAAGCCACACAGTAACGGCTCAACGGAGGATACCGTTGAGCCGTTGACTTAAATCATTTGGGTTTTTATTTTATAGAGCAATTATCTTTAAGGTCGGACCTAGGGAAGCTCAGATCTTTATAAATTAAGAAAATAATTCAAGATATTTCCCTGATGTATTAATTTTGCTTCAAAATTTTTATATTCTTTTTCCCACATTGGTGGGATCTTTTGTGGTCGCTCCTGCCACTTACATTCGAATATCTTATATTCTTCCCCACCCTTATATTCCTCTACTAAATCAATTTCTTGACCTTGTTTTGTTCTCCAAAAATACATTTTATTATCTGGGTTTTTATAATAATGTTGTTTGAACTTTTCCGCTATAAAAAAGTTTTCAAACAAAGCACCGATATCAGCTCTTTTGCCTAGTGATTCAAAATTGTCTAATAAGGCGTTCCTAATCCCATTATCATAAAAATATATTTTATTAAGTCGGCTTATCTCTTTACTTTTATGTTTATGGAGCGGGGGTAAGGTAAAAATAATAAAGGCTTGCTCCAATATACCAATATACGAGCGAACTGTTTCCCGACTAATGGATAAATCACTACAAATTTTACTATAAGAGACTTCATTTCCAACATTTAAAGCTAATAGTCTAAGTAAATCAAAAATAACTTTGGGCTTTCTTATCCCCTCATAAGATAGGAGGTCTCTATACAGATAGTCACTAGCTAAGTTTTTTAGAATTTCTTTTTTATTTTCTTGAGCGGAGACTACTTCTGGGTATGAGCCAAAAATCAATAAGTCTTCTAATTTATTTTTTAATTGGCTACCATAGGCAAGTGATAGTTCTTTGATTGATAGGGGGAAAAGATAAAATTTCCAGTTTCTACCTGTCAGAGGTTCATTTACTTTATTGGCTAAATCAAATGATGATGAACCAGTGGCTATGATCTGAATATCTGGGCGGGCATCAATTAATAGTTTTAGTGTTAAGCCAATATTTTCTACTCTCTGGGCCTCATCTATAATAATGAGTTTTTTATTATCGAAATATTTGAGAAGTTCCTCTACTGATTTTGGTTCTAGATTATTGGCTATATTTGGATCGTCGCAGGTTAGTATTTTACTATTGGGATATTTTTTTTGAATTTCTTTACACAAGGTAGTTTTGCCAGATTGTCTTGGTCCGTAAATGATAATAATCTTATTTTTAAACATTTTTTCTAAAATTGGTATGTAGTTTTCACGTTTAAATATAAGCATATTTTTTCTATTTATAACAAATGCAATTACGATTACGTTTATTATATACCTTTAATCTTGAGTGTCAATCACCTAGCTGTGGATAAAATCCCCCTTATTCTAAGCCAAATTAATTATCTTTAGGTCGGACCTAGCGAAGCCTGACCTAGCGAAGCCTATTTCAGCAATTTGACAATATTGTCAAATTGCTGAAACGCCCCAACATAAGAGACTAAACCGGGCTTAGTCAGGAATCAATTTTTTCTCTCTATCTCCGCTTTAATTTTCCTTGCCAAAATTTGGCTATAACTATATTCTTTGCCATCAATCATTTCATCTTTGCCAATACCTTTTTTATCTAAGTCTTCAGCAAAAAACCTCTCAGCAATTTCTAATGCTAATTTTGAATCTTCTTCTGAACGACCGTGCATTACAATTTGATCATTTAATCCTGTTCCTTGCTGAATAATATCCTGAAAAGTTTTAACATCACCATGATAACCACCGTCCCTTAGTGCTTTTAAAAAAGAAATAAATCTTTCCGGTGTTAAAGTATTTAGGTCCTTAACTGAAGCGTAAGACTTATAAGTTTCTGGTCTATTTCCATCCAAACTATCATTAATTCCAAAAAACAACCATGAATCAGAATCTTTCGTTCCAGACCTAACTCTTATTTTTTCCGAGAGATACCTATCTTGTTCTTGTTGTCCTGCCCTGGTTTTCATTTCAAGGAAAAACTTATCAAAAGCTTCTGCAGTTTCTTTACGAACTTCTGCTCTAGCTTTTTTCCTTCCTACTAATAATTCTTCAACCGAGGTGCCATTTCTTTGCCAAGGAGCCATCCGTAATTGTGCGTCATCAATAGCTAAAGAATTTTTTATTGCATATTCAGCATATTCTTCTCTAGATAAACTCGCTAAATCTAAACCCTCTTGTTTTGCAATTTTTGCTAATTCATAACCTGAATCCCAGTTATTTAATTTTTTTCTTTCCTCAAGACTTACTAATTCCGCTTCTTTGTCACTTTTTT
>CAYUVX010000055.1:0-4527 GCA_964448325.1 uncultured Candidatus Saccharibacteria bacterium | reverse complement strand
TACCAGCACGAACCAAAGATTGGTGACCAATTAGTATTCCTTAACGCAGGCGCTTATAATTTTTATACAGACTTCATGGGGTTAGAACCGCTTGAAACTGAAATAATAGAATGATAAAAAAAGACATACCAACGAAGGGTGATATTATTCTTTGTAATTTTAGTCCGACTTCTGGACATGAGCAGTCTGGTTTAAGACCAGCTTTGGTATTAAGCGACAGTGATTTAAATCGTCTAACTGGAATGATAACTTTGTGTCCAATTACCAGCACCATTAGAAATAATTGTTTTGAAGTTAAAATTAATAATAAAAAAACAAAAGGAATTATTTTGGTACATCACATCAGATCAATTGACTTTATTGCTAGAAAAATAAAAATTGTTGATAAAGTTGGTATGGAGATATTAAAAGAGGTGGTGGATAAAATCAATATCTTAATTGCCATAGACTAGGGTATTGTGATAGATTAGAAACGTTAGAAATATGGTGATTATGGTGTAGCGGCAGCACGGACCCCTGTGGAGGGTCAAGTTCGGGTTCGACCCCCGATTATCACCCCAAAGATTTATAAGATCGTTATATTTGTTGCTAATTTAGACTATCGAGGTTTGAAATTTTTAAATTAAAAGCACGGTGTTACAGTAAAGCTTGGACTCTTGACATTATTACAGTATTTGCTATAATCAAAAAAGAGTCAGGTCTGGGCGTGTGTCTACAGCTGGCAAGTGTTCCTAACACAAGAAAGGAATTGTGTCATGAAAGACGCAACCCTAGCACAAGGGAATCAGGTGATTAGCCTGATCCGGCAGAAGAAGTTGAGTAGTGATGGTTTGCAGAAGTTGATTGGGAGTGGTTTGTTGTCCGACATAATGGACGCTGATACTACTTCAGTCAATCGTCGCGAACTACAGAGGTTTCTTAGTTTGTCACCGTTGGTGAAACTAGTTGAGGTGACGACGGTAGATAACCGAATTGTTCGGGCTATGGTCGATACCAGACCATTTCTTCCGTTCAAAGCTAGAGACCTAGTCCTGCCCGATAGGGTGGTTGGTCAAAAGAGGAGCCTTCTACTTCTTGATATTACGGTTGAGGATTTTCTTCCTCCAGAGGATGAAGATATCGACAGAAATATCGAGGATTTGGAAGCTTTACGGGAGATGCGGAGGAGAGCTTATTCTCCGTGTGGTCTGGCAGATTTGGTGGATCTTTTGGAAGCGAAACCTGAGCTGAAACTCAAGACCAGTGGTTTGTCGATTGTTGCGTTCGAAACATTTCGTGTCGGCGACAAGGATATACCCTGCGTTATTGTCTGGCAGTGTGGTTGGTTGACGATTAGTTCAAAAATGGACGGTACTTGTGGTGGCAACTGTCGTTTCCTGGCTACTCGTCAATTCGGTTCATTCCAAACAGTTCAAGAATAGGGGGAGCTTTGATAAGGCTGGAACTGGGATCTCGTATCCCGTTCCGGCCTTTTTATATAGTTATAACAAGTATCCAAAAATTTGTCCTTACATAGACATCAACTCACCCTTAATCCCATTAAATTTACTTATTAATTTATCCATATAATCCTGATCTTCTAATATAGTTATAATAAAATAAAGTTTTCTGTTATAATTGTTTTATGGCACATTTGCTTCGTATTCTGGATATTAAAGTACTTGGGTTTTTTAATACATTGCAAGATACTAATTTTTTGCATTTTTTTTATTTTGTCACCTTATTTGCCGATTTGATCATAATTATTGTCTTTTCTATTGCCTTGAGTATCTTTCTCTATGTGAAAAGACAGCGTCTGTATATATTTTTTCTATGGTTTGCTCTTATTTTAGGTGAGGGCCTAACTTTTTTAGGAAAATATTTATTTCACAGAGAACGTCCCACTTTCTTTATAAAAACAATTACAGAAAATTCATACGCTTTTCCCAGTGGGCATGCCACCGCCGTGGTCTTATTTTATGGTTTTTTAGCATATCTAATTATTAAAAAATTTCGCTCTACTAAAGTACGAATAGCCGTTATTTTCTTTTTAATATTATTTGTTGTTCTAATTGATCTGAGTCGTTTATATCTTGGTGTACATTATTTGACTGACGTTATTGCCGGTAATCTTGTTGGTTTTGGTTCCCTGATTTTATCTATTGTTATAATTGAGCATTTAGTAATTCGGAATGTGAATAAATGATAGGCACCGTTTATTCTATCTATTTGTGATATAATAGGTAGATGATAAAGAAATTTTCCATATCGTTATTTTTAGTGTTTATCTTGCTGGCCGTTTCCGGTTTATTTAATTCATTATCTGCCCAGGAAGTAAGTTATGAAAGATTATTTTATTTTCGTGAGGGGCCAAATGCCAGGAAATCCTTCTTTGCTCATCCAGAATCTATAGATGTTTTTGCTCCGCAAACATATTCCGTAAATGAGGAGGGTTTTTTAAACGGCACGGTCAAGCCGGACCTTTTAGACTTTGCCAAAAAAAATAAAATCAAGGTGATGCCTTTGCTGACCAACGGTGCTTTTCATGCCACCACCAGTAAAACACTTTTAGATGATACGGCTAAGCAGGATATTTTAATTAAGAATTTGATTTTGGAAGCAAAAGATTTTGATTATTGGGGTTGGCAGATAGATTTTGAGCAGATGGATGTTTTATATCGGGACAGATTCTCAAAATTTATTGAGCGAATTTATAAAGAATTTCAAATGAATAATTTGAAATTAAGTGTAGCCGTCATTTCGCAGTTTTCCGAAGTTCCTTTGGATTATCCAAAAAATTTGTGGGAAAGAATAATAGGGGTTTATGATTATGCTCGCCTTGCTCAGAGTTCTGATTTTATTAGTTTGATGTCATACGATGATCCAAATTCGCTGGGACCAGTTGTGGGGCGATTATGGCTGGAGAAAGTGATAGCTTTTAGTTTGACTAAAATTCCTAAGGAAAAAGTTTCACTTGGTATACCATTTTATTATTGGCGTTGGGATGATGCAGCTATGAAGAGGGTAGGTATAGGTGGCAATGAAAATATTGATAATTTAATGAAAGAGCATAATTTGAAATTTGGTTATAGTTTTGATGAGCAGGCTCCATATTTTCACTATTGGGATCAAGGGAAAAGCTATACTGGCTGGTATGAAAACGGACGGAGTATTGGCTATAAAATATCTTTATTAAAAAAATATAATTTGCGTGGTTTTTCCGCTTGGGCCCTTGGCTTGGAATTGCCCAGTGTGTATGGTGTTATGAAAAATTAAATATAATTATTTATGTTTTCACATTTGGAACAAATTTTAATTTCTTATGCCAGCCATATTCACTTAGCTATTTTTTCGCCGGCAGTTTCTTTTATTGAGGAAGTGATACCGCCAATACCTTCGCCTTCTGTTATGCTTGCCACCGGTGCTATGGCTTTTATTCAAGGCTATTTATTGCCAGGGTTACTTGTTTTGACTATTCTAGGAGCCTTGGGGAAAACCTTGGGGGCCATGATTGCATATTATATTGCAGATAAAGTAGAGGATTTATTATTGACCGGGCGAATATCTAAATTTATTGGCATTACTCATGAACAAGTAGAATCTTTTGGTAAAAGATTAGGCCAGGGAGCAAGGGATTATATTATTTTAATAGTTTTGCGGGCTTTACCTATTGTTCCCAGTTCGTTGCTTTCATTGGGTTGTGGTCTATTAAAAGTCCGTTTCCGTCTTTTCATTATCTCTACTTTTATTGGATCCTTGATTAGGGATTTTATTTATATTTATGTTGGTTATATTGGTACCACTATTGCTTTGTCTTTTATTCATCAGACAAATAATATGGAATCAGCCGTTAATTTATTGGTGATTTTAATCATAATAATATTTCTCGGTTTTCTATATTTTCGCCGAAGAAAGTAGAAAAGTTAAAAGGATAAGTTTAAACTATTTAAAGCATTGGTATAGGAGCTGATAAAGGAGGGAATAATAAATATACTAGCTAAAATAGGTAAAACGATAATCAGGATTGTTATAATAAGTGTCCATTTAAAATATTTACGAGTTTTTTCAACTGATTTATAAATTTGATCAATTTTTTCTTGTTGATCGTCTATTTTTTTAATTAAATCTTCCATTTCGCTATTATAGCATATTTTGTTATAATAAAGGTACTAGAATTTATTAGTATTAATTTAATAATATATAAAAATATGACAGGATTTGTAAAAAATATTGAGAAGGAAACATTAGAGAATGATAATTTTAGAAAAGTTCTTTATACTTCAAAGTATGGACAATTAGTAGTGATGTCTCTTTTACCAAATGAAGAAATTGGGCTGGAGACGCATGAGGAAACGGATCAATTTTTCCGCATTGATAGCGGGGAGGGGAAAGTGATGATCAATGGGGAGGAATCTGTTATCTCGGATGGTTTTGCGGTATTGGTACCAGCCGGCGCAGAGCATAATGTGATAAACACTTCTAGTGAAAAATCATTAAAGCTTTACACTATTTATATGCCCCCACATCATAAGGATGGAGTAATTCATC
>CAYUVX010000054.1:0-4577 GCA_964448325.1 uncultured Candidatus Saccharibacteria bacterium | reverse complement strand
AATTCCCTATCAGTTCGCCATTTACTTTGTTTATGAATTCTAGATCTCTTAACAAGCAATGCTATTATAATAAGAGCTCCTAAAAATACTAATCCCCATACTAGCATTTTCCAAAATAGATTTTTATTAGAAAACCAAAACAATATTACAAGAATAACATAAAAAGGAATAAGGCCTTCTAAAAGATCAAGTACTACACCTAATAATGTTTTTCTTCTTGGCATATTATTTAAATTTTATTTAAAAGTTTTATCTATTTTATAAATGGTAATTTATCCAAAATAAATTTTCTATTTCTTTCTAGTCCTTTAATCTTTTCATCATAATCTTCTCTAATCGCCTTCATTCTGCCTTCAGCAATGCTTTGTAAAATTGACTGTTTTTTTATATTGTTGATTTCATTTTCTAATTCCAGGTGTAATTTATTTATTTTCCCTTCATAGCTTTTAACTATAAATAAGCTAATAATAAACCAAATAACTCCAATGATTAATAATATACTGACTATAATTCCTAAACGATAATAATAAGATTCCATATTTTTAAATTTTATTTTTCAACTTGTCCTGAGTTTATCGAAGGATTAATTTTTCGACTATTTGATTGTTTCTAACTGTATATATTTACATTAATTAGTACTCTCGATCTTTTCAACTTCTGGATTATTTTTCAAAAACTTACTAAGATACTGTCCTAATACATAAAATTCTAGATCCCGCGATTCTAAATACAATTTTCGTGATTCCTGCTGAAGAACATCAAATGTTTCAAATTCAAAAATATTATGAATTATTGTATTTCTACGTTTATTTAAATCTTTTAACTTATTAAATACATCATAATCAGTTGTTAATAGAAAAAAATAATCCGCAAGAGAGACAAATGTTGGGTATTCTTGAGAAAATTTATTTGATAATTCTTTGTCTACCCCTTTTTGATCTAATAACTTTTTAACTATGAGTACTAACGTACCCTCCAAAAATAACACCTGAAGAACAAAGGCCCCTATATAATCTCCATTATTAAAAGATAGTTCAGCTAATCCTCTAAGCCGTTTTACTAACTTAAAATTAATCTTACTCCATTTTATTGCCATAATTTTATTTCTCAATTAATTTTTCGACTTTTTGGTTAAATTTTCCTCTAATTTTTTTGTTGGCCAGAGCATAAGTTATGTTCCTTCCGCCGTGCAATCTCTTGAGCTGATAATTTTTTGGCTTATTTTATCATTTTTAGAATATCCTCAAATCTTACATCCACAACTTTCAAGTCCGTTGATTTAAGCGGAATACAATGACCGATGGCATTACGAGACGGGATCGCTTTATTTATCGTTACGGCGAAAGAATTCTTATCTTTCTCGTTAAGATATGGTAAAAAATCGTTCCAATTTTTCTTGTAAATAATAATTTCTTTAAGTTGCCCTAAGTGAGTATATTCAAGCTCATCATTTCTTTTTACTGCATGATAAGGCGTTTTTTTGATAACATACTCAATTTCTATCTGTATGCCACTAGGAACGTAATCTTTCCACCAATCAACTTTCTGATCTAGCACCTTTCTAATTAACTCCCTTAAAATATTTTCTACAGCATATAAAGTCTGATATGCATTCGCTATTTTACCTAAATTCACTTCTATTTTATTTGGAATGGCGAGGTTAAAGGAAAACGAGGGTTTGCTCTTCGCTTTACGGTTTTTGCCAATTTTTTGAATTATATTCTGTACAGTTTTAGAAGAATTGCTTTTGGTTTTTCTTTTGGGAGGCATATAACCCAAAATGCCGGGAATTTTCTTATAAACCCCCGCCTTCACCTTTTTAGCCAACTCTAGTTTTTCTGCTTTTTTAAGAAGACCACTTACCCTCGTCGGATGCATTTCAACGATCTTAGCAATTTCTGTGTAGTGGTTTTTTCCATTTGCATTTCTTAATACCTCTATGCTTTTCCCAACTCTGGCGTATTCTTTGCAATTATTCTTTAAGGTTTCAATGCTTCCTGTTGTCATGTTGATTTTACTTCTTAATTTTTCTAGCAGGTGCTATTTTGCTAAGCGCTCCTTTGGTGATTCCCAAAATATCAGCAATTACGTTTGCCTGAATACCACGTTCAATAAGGTCCAGAATCATAAGTTTTTTTATGTCTGCAAGTAGTTTAATTGCTTCTTTATCCATATTACGTGTTTTTAGTTTTAGTTCTAGTTATTCGGTCTCTTAATACCCTTGAGTATTTTATTTACTTTTGCCTTATCAATACCCAAGTGAGCTCGAATTTTATTTCGATTGAGATTGGTTTGGTTTAGTTCTAGTGCAAGAAGGGACTCGAGTAAATAAATAACGCGGTCAAGCTTTTTATCAAGAGGATGATTATTGGTTGTTTTTACCATATCGATTAGGATTAAGGTTTTTAACAATACGACTTACGCGATACATATCTACACCCAAAATTTCTCTTATTTTTGCTTGTGATGTGCTATTTTGCGCAAGAAGCACAATCAGAATATCTCGTAGAAGATCCTCGATTGTTTCTGATGGTTTAATTATTTTCTTCATAGGTTTATCCTTTCTTGTTTTTATTAATTTTTCTAAGTTCGGATAGTTCTTTATTCACATAGTTACCCGATCGACCTAAAATCTCCGCTATTTCTGAAGGTGTTTGTCCTAAGTCGGTCAGAATACCGATCTGATCCCTCAATGTAGCTACCTTGTCCTGCTTACTTCTTACAAGCAGACCAACCACTACTTTGAGTAGTCTATTTGTCTCTTGTTGTATTTTTTCGTTCATATAAGTGTGTAGTTTAATAATATTTTTGGATAACGCGATGTCAATATTCCTTTATTTTAAAGGGTAAAAATACGACCATATCTTATCCCATATCCACCATATTACCAGAGGAAAGAAAAAAAGTCAATGTCTTGCTGTAGATAAGCTGTGGATAGCAAAAACAGGATTGAAATGTTGTTTTTAATAAACGGTGATTATTCAAATAATCAATTTCCCCTTCTTGACGTGACTTTTTAAGGATGTATAATGTTGATAAAGGTTGACATTATAAAAATGAGTAACAACATTACAATAAAAGAGGCGGCAAAAATTCTGGGTGTAAGCCAAGTAACATTAAGAAGGTGGGATAAAAATGGGAAATTAAAACCTGCCCGTCATCGTTTTAATAATTATAGAATCTACAATCGAAAAGGAATTGAAGAATTATACAAACAATTATATAAAATTATATAAAAAAGAAGTGTGAGTAAATAAAATTTTAATGAAAAAAAAGAACTCCCCCAAAAAAAAGAGTGCCACTGCGTTCCTAAACAAAATTTATCATGGAGATATTATAGATTTGTTACAACAATTACCTAACAACTGCGTAAATATGATTTTTGGTGATCCTGATTATAACGTTGGTATCAAGTATGGAAAGAAAACATACACCAAAAATTTTAACAGATATATTGATTGGTATATGAAACTAACAAAAGAATCAATGAGAGTTTTAAAAAAAGATGGCAACTTATTTATGATGAATTATCCAAAACAAAATGCCCATCTTAGAGTAAAATATTTAGATAATCATTTTCCTTGCGTCTCAGAATATGTATGGGTTTATAACACAAATGTTGGACATACCCCTAAAAGATTTACAACGGCACATAGAACTATATTGCATATTAGGAAATCTGAAAACAATAAATTTTATAAAAATAATGTTGCTTTGCCGTATAAAAATC
The DNA here is from genome assembly GCA_964448325.1 of uncultured Candidatus Saccharibacteria bacterium. Lineage (GTDB taxonomy): Bacteria > Patescibacteriota > Minisyncoccia > Phycocordibacterales > GWA1-40-21 > CAIJXO01. The sequence continues at coordinate 847 of CAYUVX010000054.1, read as the reverse complement.
CAACCGATAGAAGAATACGAGAGAATATAAAAAATGGATCAAAAGGACGAATGCCTTATTCTTGGTTCGAATTTAATCTGGTTAAAAACGTTAGTAAAGAAAAAACCTATCATGCTTGCCAAATTCCGCAACAGTTAACACAAATGTTAATTAAAGCGAGTACAAAATCTGGAAATACCGTTTTGGTACTTTTTGGCGGTAGTGGTTCAGAATTGGAGGTATGTAAAAATCTCGGAAGAAATTATATCTCAGCAGAAATTGATAAAAAATACCACAATCTAATTGTAGATAGATTAGAAAACGGTTATATAAAAGAAAAATACCGTCTGAAGAAAAATACCAGACCACAGGATTACTAGTATAATGGAATAATTTTCTTAACTTGATCAAAATCAAAGCCGTTTTTTAATAGTACGAGACCAGCATAAAATTTTGCTCTACCTGCACCCTTGGCAGTTCTTGTACCAGTGCGATTCTCAAGAATATATTTCTCAGGAGATTTAACGTCTTCCCAACCGAATCTATAATTGAAATCTTCCTGTATCCATATCCATTTCAACATTTGAAGAAAAAGCATAACATCAATTCCTGGTAGACTATGTGGTGTTTTGCTTATTGTATTATTTTCATAAAGTTCCACTATTTTATCCCAAAACTCTTTATCACCCCTTTTATTTTCTTGAAAATCTCTCAAAAATTCTTGAAAGGTAAATCTTTGATTTTCTATTTCCTTACCATTTTTATATGCGACAACCTCAAAATCATATAAGTTGGCCCAATTAGCTGAATTTACATTAGCTCTTTTTAATTCTCTTTTTCTTAATTTCCGTCCAGGATAGCGGAGACC
>CAYUVX010000053.1:0-4696 GCA_964448325.1 uncultured Candidatus Saccharibacteria bacterium | reverse complement strand
CTTTACACTATTTATATGCCCCCACATCATAAGGATGGAGTAATTCATCAGACAAAAGCTATCGCCGAGGCGGATACTGAGGATCATCTATAAATTAAAGCTCGGCCTTGGGTAATCCCAAAGCCTAGCCTTAATTTTCTTTACTTCTCATTATGAAAAAAAAATTTGTCGAGATCTTAAAAAACGGTGGAGTGGGGGTGATACCAACGGATACTATTTATGGATTGGTGGGTTCGGCGTTAAAGGAAGATACCGTTGAAAGAATTACTAAGTTAAAAAAAAGGGCTGATAATAAAGCCTATATTGTTCTCATAGGTTCAATCAAAGATTTGAATATTTTTGGTATAAGGCTCCCCGAAGCAACCAAGGAATTTTTAGAAAAGGTTTGGCCAGGAAAGGTAAGTGTTGAATTATTTTCAGATCTGCCAGAGTTTAAGTATTTAAGAAATCCTGATAACACTAATGCTTTTCGTATGCCTGATAATAGAGAGCTATTAGAATTACTCAAAGAGACTGGTCCATTAGTTGCACCTAGTGCCAATATTTCTTTTAAACAACCAGCAAAAAATATAGAAGAGGCGAAGGAGTATTTTGGTGATCAAGTAGATTTCTATGAGGACGGGGGAGAACTGGATTCCGCTCCTTCGACTTTAGTCCGAATTGTGGGTGATAAGGTGGAGGTTTTAAGAGAGGGAGCTGTAACTATCAATGATTCTAATTTATAGAATAGATAATTTATTAATTAAAATATAAATAGATGAATGTAAAAATACCAAGTAAGCCATGGCTTACTTGGTGAAATGATATGGGATGGGAATATTATTATGATGTTTTTTGGCATTTTTGTACACATTAGTTAATACTACTAAAAAGTGCCAAATGTGTGTGCACATTACCAAAAATGCTTGACTTTTGCTTGAAAAAGTATATTTTTAATAATAGATAAGGTACAAAGTGTTTAGAAACAGAATAAGAGAAGGAGCGAGTCATGAAATGTGAGATTCGTGGAAATCAGATTGTGGAGATTCCTGAAAAGCCTAAGGTATTGATTGACTTCAAGCGAGAGCTTGATTTCTACCTGGACTTTTACAAGGCATATGGGGTGAAAATTCCCCGGGACTTTTCCAAGGTGTTTCGTGCTCTCTGGGCGAGGTACCAAGAGCAGATTCTTCGGGCGGTGGGAGTCGAGGGTTTTGACTTCCTTCTGTTAGGCCTGCCGGTGAAGTCAGTTGTGGAACTTGATCAACAGATGACAGGGAATGGCCATCCGACCAAGTTCCGTATTAACCCCATGGAGGTTAGGGAAAATCCCTTGGTTATGATACCACGTTTGGTTCTTATGTATCGGGAACCAGATTTGCGGAAGCATCCAATTCTGGAAGCTACACTGGGCAAGCCAGCGCAGACTTTCTTGAACATGGAAGTGCCAACCACGTTCTCGGACTATCGCGTGTATCACAAAGTAGTTTCGGAACAGGACGAAACTCCGCCTGAGAACTATGGTGCAACGTGGTGTCCTGGTTCTTTGTTCGGTTCCTGTGTCCTTAGTTCTTATTGGAGTTTTGACAGTGCGCAACTGTATGTGAGCTCCGCTTCACCTGACCGTTTGGATCCGGATGTTGGCTGCCGTCTCTCCTGTTGTCTCTGCTAGAGAAGTTGGCTTTTAGCTTTACTTCTCTTAGCTTCTTTCCCCCCCGCATCGGAATGCGGGGGGGATTCTTTTTATGTTTAGCTTTCTTTTTAATAATGTACAAAGGTTTCCCCTTCGGAAACCGTTATATCGCAACGAATGGAACATTTCAATGGCGTTGAAGTGTTTGTTTCCTTTTTATGTTACAATAGCCTGATGATAAAAATATTAACAACCAAAGCAAGCAAGGATTATGAGCTAATAGACTCTGGAAATGGTGAAAAGCTTGAGCGTTTTGGGCAATATATATTAAGACGGCCAGATCCACAGGCTTTATGGAATAAGAATTTGAGTGAAAAAGAGTGGAAGGGCGCAAATGCTTTTTTTGAGCGAACTGGGGAAAACGGTAAGTGGAAGAGAAAAGAAAATACGCCAGACGGATGGCGTATTGATTTTGCTAGCTTAAAATTTATAATAAAACCTACAGCCTTCAAACATACTGGTTTATTCCCGGAACAAGAGATGAATTGGAATTGGATTCAGGAAAAGATAAAGAAGTACCGAGAAAATCCTCTCCGCTTAACGCGGACTAATCACTCCGAGGAAATTCCCGGTACTTCTTTATCACATTCCGTTAAAGTTTTGAACTTGTTTGGTTACACTGGTGGTGCTACCCTGGCTGCTTTAATTGTGGGTGCAGAGGTGACTCATGTGGATGGTTCTAAAAGTGCTATTACTTGGGCCAAGCAAAATGCTGAAGCTTCTGGACTTGCTTCTGGTAAAGTGCGCTGGATAGAGGATGACGCTAGGAAATTTGTGCAGAGAGAAATAAAAAGAGGAAATAAATATGATGCTATCATCATGGACCCACCGGCATTTGGTCATGGGGCAAATAAAGAAATATGGAAAATTGAGGAAGATTTTTTAAAACTTTTAGACTCTTGCATACAAATATTATCTGAAAATCCTCTTTTCGTTTTAGTGAACGGTTACTCGGCGGGTTATTCAGCTATCGCCTATGAAAATTGTCTTTCATTCCTACTTAAAAAATATGGGGGAAATATTGAATGTGGAGAATTAACTATTGAAGAATCCCTCCCAAAAGGCGGGCAGGCAAAAAGCGGACGCCTTTTACCCGCTGGTATCTTTGCCCGTTGGTCAAAATAAAATTGAAAATTAAAAGTCCTCAGAATGCTCTCGCAGTGATTAGGTACTCCGTTAAACCGAGAGAGTATTCTGAGGACATTTAATTTGTGCTATAATAACAATATGAAAAATATATTCACATCAATAGGGAATTGGGTAAAAAGGCATAAAATTTGGTCTACTATTATCATTTTAGTAATTATTGGTTTTATTTGGTTTCTTACTTTAGGCAAGAAGGGGCCGGTTTTACCGACTTTTGTTTCAGCGGAAATCGGAAATATCCAAGAGGAAGTAAGCGTGACCGGTAATGTAAAGCCTTTGTCGGAAGTAGATTTGGCTTTTGAACGCGGAGGTAAAATAGCAAGTCTAAATGTTTCAGTTGGTACCAAGGTTTATGCTGGGCAGTATTTAGCTTCTGTTTCCAATGCGGATTTATTGGCGAATCTGGATCAAGCGAAAGCTAATTTAAAAAAAGTGAATGCAGGATTTGGCGACAATGCTGATCAAGTATCTCTAGTTTTTGCACAAGCAAAAAGTTCTTTAGTTAATACTATTAAGGATTCCTATACCAAGGCCGATGATGCTTTGCGAAATAAAGTATATTCTCTTTTTAGAGATCCTGTAAAATATAATGCTAAATTGGCTTTTACAACAGACACTTTTTTACAAGAGGATATTGAAGATGCTAAGGATGATTTGAGTGATAGTTTGGATTCATGGTATCGTATTTTAAGTCGGACTGATATTTCTTTGGATTTGGAAACTAATTATAATATCGCAAAGACAAATTTGATTTCTATAAAGTCTATATTGGATAAATGTGCGGAAGCGGTAAACGGTTTAAGTCCCGAATCCTCTGGTATCACACAAACTCAGATTGATGCTTGGAAATTAAATGTTTCTACCGCTAGGACAAATGTGAATACGGCTATTGATACATTGATCAATTCATATAATTCATATAATAGTGCTAATTTGTCTGTGAAGATTTCAAAGAATTCTACTTTAGCGGAAGAAGCTGGTATCGAGCAAGCCCAGGCTAGTGTGGCTAGTACAGAAGCTGAATTATCTAAAACTATAATTCGTTCCCCGATTAGTGGAATTATTACTAAAGTAGATGCTAAATTGGGTGAGATAATTTCAGCCAATAAAATTATTATCTCTGTAATTTCATATGGTGATTATGAAGTGGAAACATTTGTGCCTGAGGCTGATATTTCCAAAATAAAAATAGGAGATAAAGCAAAGACAACTTTGGATGCTTATAATAGCGATATAATGTTTGAGACTATCGTAATAAGGGTTGATCCAGCCGCCACGGTCATAGACGGCGTGCCTACATATAAAGTTATTTTGAAATTTACGAATCAGGATGAGAGGGTGAGAGCAGGTATGACAGCAAATTTGGATATTCTTACCGCAGAGAAAATAGATGTGCTTATTGTTCCCGCTAGAGCTGTCTATACTATAGATAATAAAAAGTATATAAAAATTTTGGATGAAATAGGGCAGGCACAGGAGCGAGAAGTGACAGTTGGTTTGCGTGGATCTGATGGAATGGTGGAAATAATATCTGGATTAAGCGAGGGGGAGAAGGCGGTGACTTCCTTATAATTTTGTTAGAAATTTTTGTAGGTATTTGTAGGTATTTGTATTAAATTTTCGTATTTTATGAATATAATTGAAATAAAAAATCTAAGCAAGGTTTATGCTAATGAGGGAGTGAAAACTAGGGCTCTCAATGGTGTTACTTTTAATATCCGTCAAGGAGAATTTGTAGCTATTATGGGTCCTTCGGGTTCGGGCAAGTCCACTTTACTGCAGATTCTTGGTCTATTGGATGACCATACTGATGGGGACTATATCTTTCAAGATAAAAGTGTTAAATCCGTTGAAAGCCGTGTCACTAATATATCTAAA
>CAYUVX010000052.1:0-4734 GCA_964448325.1 uncultured Candidatus Saccharibacteria bacterium | reverse complement strand
AAAAAACTATATACTATAATATCAGACATGTCGTTAAAAATGGATCAATTAGAAAACCAACAAACTCTTGTTATTACCACAGCTACAAGCACTGCTACAACGACAATTAGTGAGCCAGAAGAAGTGAATACACAGTATATCAATCTTCAGGATTCAGGAATTATTTATCAAAATAAACCCAGTTCTTTTGTAAATACTGGTATAGATATTGTCAATGATACCGTCAATAATCCCGAATTACTTCAGGATTGGTAATATTAGATATTATCCATTACGGAATAGATTGGAGTAACCATGGAAAGGGCAAAAAAACCAACAGCGGCACCAATAATAACCATCAAAACTGGTTCAATGATTGTAGATAAGTCTTTGGTTCTCTCCTCCACATCTGTTTCATAAAAAACTGCTACTTCTAAAAGCATAGTAGCCATATTACCGGTTTCTTCTCCCACACTCATCATTTCTCCAACAAAAGTAGGATAAAGTTCGGGACTCTTCATAAAAACACTAGAAATATTTTCTCCTTTTTGTACTATTCCCTGAGCTTCTTCCAAAACTTGCCTATAATAATAGTTATTCACTATCCCTTTGGTAATTTCTATGGACTGAGCAACAGGTACACCCGCGATAAGGAGAGAGGATAAAGTTCTTGCTACTCTGGCCGCATTGGCCTCTTTTATTAAATCAGCAATCACTGGTATTTTAATTACAATACGGTCACGGATTTTTTTACCCAAAACAGTTTTAAGGGAAAAATAAATACCAAAAATAAATGCCAAAATAATTAGGACAGCCAGCAACCAATGGCCGGTCAAGAAGTCACTAATGCCAATGATCAACTTGGTGCTAAAAGGTAATTCCGTATTCAGATCCTTGAATGTTTCCGTGATCCCTGGCACAACAAAAATAAACATTAAAATCCCTACAATAATCATAACAGAAATAATAACCGCCGGATAAATCATGGCGCCTTTTACCTTTTTCTGCAAACGATAGGTCTTGTCCATTTGTAAAGCAACATTTGCCAAAGCATCAGACAAACCACCACTTTCTTCTCCAGCCTTGGCCATAGAAACAAAAAGATTTGAAAAAATATTGGGATAATTTTTCAAGGCTTCGCTCAATGTTTTTCCTTTTTTTATTTCTAGATTAATCCCCTCTACAACAATCCTAAATCTTGCATTCTTTGTTTGCCTCTCAATCACTGACAAGGCCCGGCTAAGAGACAGTCCAGCCTTTGTCATAGAAGAAAGATTTTTGGCAAAAGAAATCTTTACGGCGGGAGAAATTCTATTTAAAAAACTGAATGTCTTCAAAAGTAAATTTTGGAAACGATCCTTGTTTAATTCCTCGGCGGAAATCAACATACTATTCTGAGCTTTTAATTCATTATATAAATCAAACTTGCCCGAGGACTCCATTATCCCTTCATATTTTTCACCATTTTCTTTTATTGCCTTATATTTAAACTTCATTATATTTTACTCTGAAATAACTCGCAAAACTTCCTCAATAGTAGTCACTCCTTGGGCCGCTTTGAAAATACCGTCTTCTATCATACTCATCATACCTTCCTTTTTAGCTTGTTCATTTATCACATTATCAGATTTACCGGCTACCACCAGTTCCTTGATAGTGGGGGACATTTTTAATACCTCATTGATACAGACTCGCCCACTATAGCCATCCTTGGCTTCGGCCGATTGTTTGGGCTTATAAAAAGGAATGCTTTCTATAGTATCCTTATCACCAATGATCTTTTCCCTCTTCAAAAAGTCAATTACTCTTTCCAGATTAATAATTTTCTCCAATGAAGCGATCTCTGGTTTTGAAAGGAAATATTTTTCTCTTTCTCCGCTTAATCTTCTGATCAACCTTTGAGCAATAATAACCTTGGTGGTTGAAACAATCAAAAACGGCTCTATTTTCATATCAATAAGTCTAGGCATAGCTCCGGCCGCAGAATTGGTATGCAAAGTGGAAAGAACCAAATGCCCAGTCAAAGCCGCATTAATAGCCAAAGAAGCTGTTTCTTTATCACGAATTTCCCCCACCATTATTACATCCGGATCCTGACGAACTAAAGAACGCAAACCATTAGCAAAAGAAAAACCAATTTCCGGCTTAACCTGCGTCTGATTTATTCTATCCATTTGATATTCCACAGGATCCTCAATAGTAGAAATATTTACATTTGGAGTATTAAGGATGTCCAATAAAGTATATAAAGTTGTGGTCTTTCCAGAACCGGTCGGTCCAGTAGTAAGTATCATACCAGTAGTTTGCTTGATAGCTTCATGAAGAATTTCCAAGCCTTCACCATGAAAACCCATGTCTTCTAAAGTAAAACCGGAAACATTTTCTCTTAACAATCTCATTACTGCTTTCTCACCAAAATAAGTTGGCAAAATGGAAACACGAAAAGATACACCTTCATCATTTATTTCCATTTTAAAACGACCATCTTGGGGTAAGCGCTTCTCATCCAATTTTAAATTGGCCAATACTTTTATCCTAGCAATAACGCTAACAGCGACACTCTTTGGTAAAACCATAGCATCGTGTAAAATACCATCGATACGGTATCGGACTAAAAGTTCATCTTCCAAAACTTCAATATGAATATCCGAAGCATTTTGCAATATAGCATGTTTTAAAAGTGTATCTAAAATTCTTACTACCGGCAAATCCTCGGCCATTTTTTTCAAATCCTCACCGCCATTATTTCCCCCACGACCTTCAATCAGATTTTTTAAAGCCGTAGCATCTTTCTGAATAATATCACCAAACTCGGCCCGTAAACTTTTTTGATATTGAAGCAATGAACTCTTGATAGAATCACTGTCCGTCAGACGAGGCAATATTTTTAGACCAACTCTTTTTTTTATGAATTCAATGGAGGAAAGATCCTTGATATCAAGCATGGCTACTTCCAAGGTATCCAAACTTTTTCTGAAAGCAATAGCATTATTTTTTCTTGCTACCGGTTCCGGAATGAGAGCTAAAACTTTTGGTTCAATTTTTTGATCCTTCAAACTAACAAAAGGAATACCAAGAACATAAGCTTCCGCTCGGCGGAAATCATTTTCACTTATCTTACCGCTATTGATTAGAACATGGCCAGTGGTCAGCTTGCCTTTACTCTGAGTAGCTTCTTCCACAGCATTTTCATAATCGGCTTCGGTAATTAAACCGGAGTCAAGTAAAAATTCTTTTAATTGCTTTGTCTGAATGATCATTTGTGATAATTATACCTCATATCACTAAAGACCGCAAAATTTTATATCTCCCGGCTAGACCCACCACTCTGCACAACACCGACATTAGCAGTATCTCGACATTCTTCATATACATTAGGAGTAGTAGAAGCAACATAGGCTTTAACTATTTTATTACCTAAAGTGGTCAAGACAATATCTACAGTATTATCGTACTCTATAGGGTCAGACAAAGTGACACCGTCAGGATTTATGGCATCTATGAGCTTCCAGATTTTAGTACGAGTACCTAAATCACTCATTGTGCCTGAAGTAACTTCCCAAGTAGTCAGAGTATTGATATTAACCAGGCCACCACCTGCTGGAATTATCATAGAGACAGTACAGTCAATAGGGGAAGTGGTAACTGTTTTAGTGGCGGTACAAGGGTCTGAAGGATTTCCACCATTTATTCCACTACAAGTCCAAGTCCATGACGGGCCAGCACCGGCAAAAGTACCAGCGGGTGGGGTAGAGGTACTACCAGGTAGATAACAAAGAGTATTATCTGGAAATGCGTTTAATTCAGAAAGATCACTAAAAGGCGGAACGGAACCACATGCTCCTGAATAAGGGGTAGGGCTAACATCACAAGGGGGAGTAGCACAACCCGGATTACCTGGATCACCACCTTCATCACAAACACCTCCACTATCTATTCCTGTTTCATCTTGGTTTGGTATTCCGTCAGAACAAGTTTCTTCTGGCACACCACCTTCATCACCCACAGTTACTTCCCAGACCGGTTCATACTTACCCATATTGAGATCAGTAGTTTTTCTATTTACAATCCAAGACCAGTCGCTATCTACCGGCATACTTTGTTGTTCTGGAGTCTCCCGATATTTAGGGGGATTAAAATTAGGAATATCTTGAACAAGACCATCTCCCATCTCTCTTGTTTCCAAATTAAAATCATAACCACCAGAATCATTTGAATATATGTATATTGGATCATCTTGATAATTTGAAAGACCAGGATCATTATAATGATTATTATAAACATAACCCGAAAATCGTAAGTGCAAATCCCCGTCAGTTTTAGCTGTCAAAACTGATTGACCATCTGATACAACAGTACAAGTCATCCCCGTACAATTAATAATCTCCGGATTAGTAGATTCAATGTGATATGAAGGAATATGGGCAGTATCTCCCGAAGAATGAATTATAACCTGTCCAGGGCCATTTGGATCAACTGGAGACTGGTCATCAAAAGGTAATGGCTCATTACAATTTGGGCTATCCCAGGCGCCACCATCCCCATTGAAGAAACACAAACTAGAGGTTGAGAAGATTATCGTGTCTCCAATACTTAGACTTTCAATCTGATCGGCAGATATAGTAACTGTATAGCTAGCAAATCCAGAAAAACTCACCTGCGAACTTCTCCACCTTTCGGGAATTTCTGGCATCTGAGTTGGGCCCGCGGAAACAAAATTTTGTGTTAAGGTCGCTGATTTAACCCTCGGGTTAC
>CAYUVX010000051.1:0-4786 GCA_964448325.1 uncultured Candidatus Saccharibacteria bacterium | reverse complement strand
TTTATATTAAAAATATTTCCTCCGCGGATTTTTAATGCCCCTTTATCTGTTTGCCTTCTTTTTTGCGGAACTGATATTACTTTATCCCCTCGCAAATAGTCCAAAGTTACTGATTCCGAGGAGTTTGATTTCTCTGTCAATAATTTATCCAGATAACCAGAAACAACAATTTCACCACCATGCACACCAGCCCCAGGACCAATATCCACAATATAATCTGAAGAATAAATAGTGTCCTCATCATGTTCTACCACAATAATAGTATTACCTAAATCCCGCAAATCGGTCAGCGTTTTAATTAATTTATCATTATCCCTTGAACGTAAACCAATAGTCGGTTCATCTAAAACATACAAAGCACCCACTAAACCAGAACCTAATTGAGAAGCCAAACGTATTCTCTGTGCTTCACCACCAGAAAGAGTATGCGCTCGCCTATCCAGAGAAAGGTATTCAATACCCACATCCATCATAAATTTCAAGCGATCATTGATTTCTTTAATTATCACATTCGAAATCTCTTTTTCCAATTCACTCAATTTTATATTATCAAAAAAGTTCTTGGCTTCAGTAATAGATAAAGCCGTCAGAGATACAATATTTATATCATTAATAAGCACATGCAAAGCTTCCTCACGCAAACGTGCCCCATTACAAATATCACAAGGATCTTCGCTAAAGAAATGTTTGGTCCCCAAGCCATTACATTCCGGACAAGCACCATAGGGTGAATTAAAGGAAAATAGTCTAGGCTCTATTTCCGGATAAGAATATCCATCATAAGGGCACATAAACTTAACAGACATCATTTTTTCTTCACCATTAGTTTCTATTTTAAGTAGGCCCTTACTCTCGTCTATCGCCTTCTCTATAGCTTCACTCAAACGCTCCCGACTTTGTGCCTTTTGATCTTTATTTCCCGCTACTCCCTTTAATGGCCGGACTGTTCTAAACTCACTAATATAAAATTCATCAATCAGGACATCAATATTATGCTTTTTAGTTTTTGATAGAATAATCTGTTCACGAAGCTTTTTCATTACGCCATCTATTTTTACCCACTCATAACCCTTGCTAAGCAAATCATAAAGAAGTTGATAATATTCACCCTTTCGGCCTACAACTACTGGTGAAAAAATTTTTACTTTAGCATCGGTATAGGGCACTCCCAGAACCATTTTTGTATTCTTTTCCAAACTTACAGAAGTGACGGTCTTAATTATTGTTTCTAAAATCTCTTCATTGGAAAGTTTTTTTATTTCCCTATTGCATAATAAACAATGTGGCCGACCGATCCGAGCGTATAAAATTCTTAAATAATCATAAATTTCCGTAATGGTAGCTACAGTAGAACGTGGGTTATTAGAACGTGATTTTTGATCAATAGCGATAGCTGGTGATAAACCCAAAATTTCATCAACATCTGGTTTCTGCATTTGATGAAGAAATTGGCGAGCATAAGATGAAAGTGATTCAATATAACGTCTCTGTCCTTCGGCAAAGATAGTATCAAAAGCCAGGGAACTTTTACCCGATCCAGATAAACCGGTAAAAGCAATCATTTTATTTCGTGGTATTTCAACAGACACATTTTTCAAATTATGTGTCCGGGCCCCTCTTATTATTATTTTTTCTTCTTCTTTTTTCATAACACCAAATGTCCCCGGGCTTTACGCCTAGGGGTTCATACTGAATTATATTACACTTCTTTATATTAAATGCAAATTAAAATAAACCCTCTTAATTACTATCTATTAGAAAACTTTAATCTCTTCTTAATATATAATGATGACAAAAGTAAGATAAGAAAAAGTATAGTAAACTTGTAATCAAACAAACGGAAAGTAGACAAAAAACCGCCATAAAGTATATCCATAATCAAACCGAAAATAACTATCTCATTAAAGACTGGTAAATAATATAAAATTACAAAAGCCAAAATAACACTTAAATACCAAGGGCAAAGAATGATTGCGAGAAATAAAATTAAATCAAAAATTATATGTTTTATCATTTATTGAAGAATTATTTCCACAAAACTTAATTCAGAAATATTAACAGGGCTTTTAAAAAGTACGGTTTGAAATGAATCTTTATCACTAAAATTAATTTTCTCTACAATTCCAAATATATTTGTAATAATAGAAGGAAATACCAGAGCATCATTTTCTTTTACCTCAATTTCTCTTGGTAGAAAAATATTAAAATTTCCACCACCAATACCAATCGCTTCCACGCTAACTGAGTTTGTTCCTAGTAAAACTGAAGTTTTATGATTTGGAGTAGAGTATAAAATAATTTTAGCCGAATGTGGGTAAATTTCAGCAATCTCTCCAATATAAATATTGGCATTGGCAATCACCAAATCACCCACCTTAATATTATTATCTTCACCGATATCAATTGTGAGCATATCATAAGGAGTTTGCGGTGGTTTTACTAATATTGAAGCTAAAATGGTTTTTTGTTTCAATTCCTTTCTTCCAAGCAAAACCTTTAATGTTTCATTTTCATTTCTTAGAATATTATTCTCAGCTAAAAGATTCCCTGCTAGAAAAAGTCTTTGTTCAATTGCTAAACGATCATTAATCAAAACTTGCTTAGACTTAAAATATTCAAATAAATCTGAATCTAATACTGTATTTTTAATTTTCCAAACAGGTTCAGCAATAAAAAAAAGACTTCGCTTCATAGGGCCAGTAGACAAAATCACTATAATCACTATAATCCCAATCACTGTGAAAATAATCTTCCGCCGAATATTATTCCTCCGTTCCTCAAAATTACTGTTTTTTTGGAGGTAACTCATCTTCATTTTCAATTAAAACCTCTTTATAATCCTCAAGATTCTCAAGAATAATTCCCGTCCCCCTGGCAATAGCCGTCAAGGGATCACTGGCAATATAAACTGGGATTTTAAGTTCTTCATTTAAAAGAATATCCAGCCCACGAATCAAGGCGCCCCCACCCATTAAATATATTCCCCTCTGCATTATATCAGAGACAATTTCTGGTGGTGTAGTTTCCAATACTTCTTTAACAGTTTCAACTAAATTTGATATAGACTGTGCCATAGCCTCACGCACATCACTATCCGTAATGATTACTTCCCTGGGCAAACCAGTAACCAAATCCCGGCCCTTCACTGAAATTTCCATTGATTCGTTTGGCATTACTGATCCAACATTTACTTTTATTTCTTCAGCTGTTTTTTCACCAATTAAAATTTTGAATTCACCACGAATATAAGCAATAATATCATTATTTAATTTATCCCCAGCAATCCTTAGATTTTTTGATTTGACAATACCGCCAAGAGACATTACGGCAATATCTGAGGTCCCACCACCAATATCAATCACCATACTGCCAATAGGGCTTTTAATAGGTAATCTGATACCAATTGCTCCTGCCATTGGTTCTTCCACAATATAAACTTCTCTAGCACCAGCATTCCTAGTGGCATCACGAACAGCCCTGATTTCCACGTTTGTCACACCAGACGGGACACCAACAACCACTCGTGGACCTAATGGTTTTGGTGAAAGCTCTTCAGCTTTTTTTACTAAGTAGGCAATCATTTCCTCCGTCACTTCAAAATCAGAAATCACTCCATCTACCAATGGTCTAACAGCTACAATATGAGGAGGAGTTCTTCCTAGCATGGCTTTGGCTTGTGCTCCAACAGCCACCACTCGCCCAGTTTTTTGATTCAAAGCTACAACAGAGGGCTCATTGACGACTATTCCCTTACCCGCCAAATAAACCAAAGTATTAGCTGTACCGAGATCAATTCCAATATCATTAGAAAAACGTCTATTGAACTTTTCTTTTATTTTATTAAAAAAATTCATATTATTTTATTTTTTTATATAGCTTACCAAATCGGCATATTTAATCAGACTGACCATATCACTTGTTCTATCTTTTATTTCTACTTCTTCATTCTCTAATGTTTTATCACTCAAAATCACACGAAGTGGCATACCCAATAAATCAGCATCAGCAAATTTTTCTCCTGCTCTGGCCTCTCGGTCATCATATAGCACTTCTATCCCGGCTAATTGTAAATCAGCATAAATTTTATCAGCCATTTCGTGACCCTTTTCACTTGAGCAAATATTAAGCAAATGAACATTAAAAGGGGCAATGGATTTTGGCCAAATAATACCCACTTTATCGGACAAACATTCTACCACTGTCCCCATTAAACGACTAGGCCCTATGCCATAACAGCCCATAACAACAGGTATTTTTTCACCCTTTTCATTAGGATAAGATAAACCCAGAGCGTCTGAAAATTTTGTACCGAGGGTAAAAATATTCCCAGTCTCAATTCCTTTTTCTTTTCGCAGTTTTTTATTGCCACAATCAGGACAGCTGTCTTGTTCTGCAATTATTTCTTTGTTAATTGCCATTCTACACTTGTCACAAATATAAATAGTATCCTCACCGGCATCTGATAAGGTCTGAAACTCGTGTGAATATTTGCTAAACGACCCACCAGAAGCAAAAGTAATATATGTCCTATCACCTAATCCAACTCTTTCAAAAATTCTTTTATAGGCCACCTTTGCTTTTTCATAAAATTTATTATGTTCCGCCTCGTCCCTAGAAAAAGAATATAAATCCTTCATTAAAAATTCTCGCCCACGCATTATTCCACTTTTGGCCCGTACCTCATTTCGGAATTTAGTTTGAATCTGATATGGATAAACCGGCAGATCTTTATATGAACGAATATGATTCTGTAATAGATTAGTTACCGGCCACTCGTGCGTGGGCA
>CAYUVX010000050.1:4001-4853 GCA_964448325.1 uncultured Candidatus Saccharibacteria bacterium | reverse complement strand
GGAAGAAGAAGCGATTATTAATTTTCAAACGACAGTCAGTACAAGAAATTACTAACTACTTACTTCTTGATATGACAAAATCAGCCAAACTCGAAAAGACTTCTTGAAGATTTTTATTATTAGTTATTTTAGGAATAATCTTTTTTCCCTTTTCAACCAAATTTTTTGATAATTTTTGAGAATAATCAAGCGAGCCGGTCTGAAGAATAATTTTCCTGACTTCTTCAATTTCTTTTGGACTAATATCTTTTTTACCCCATAAAGAATTTAATTTTTGCCTTTGCTGGAGTTTTGCCATTTTTATGGCCTGTGTAAACAAAAGAGTGTTTTTGCCTTCCTTGATGTCGTCTCCGACTCCTTTGCCAAATTTTTCTTCGCTGCCAAAAATACCAAGAATATCGTCTTGTAATTGGAAGGCAATTCCCAAAGACAAACCATAATCTTCAAAATTTTTAAGTTGTGACTCCTCTGCCCCAGCCAGAAGACCGCCCATTTTTAAAGGGCCGATAAAAGTATAATAAGATGTTTTATAAGTATGTATTTTTAAAACTTCTTTATCAGTAATTTTTTGGCGACAAGCAAGATCAATATCTAACCCTTCTCCATACCCGGTTTTAAAGATGAATGAAGCTAGCTGATTCATCGCTCTGGTTATTAACTTGGATGGGAATTTGGCTTTGTTAATTAATTCTACAGTTGCAAAATAACCAATAATTCCTACCACAATAGCCAGACCTTCACCATATTGTTTTGAATTACCTTTTTGATAATTCTTTTGATGATAAGTTTCGTATTGTTTATGGACGGTAGGACGATTGTGGCGGAGAGTACTCTGGTCGATAACGTCGTCAT
>CAYUVX010000050.1:0-3991 GCA_964448325.1 uncultured Candidatus Saccharibacteria bacterium | reverse complement strand
ATGTATTATTTCAATAGCGGCAGAAATCGGTAGAAGGCTATCATCAGAAATTTTTTTAAAACATTCGTAACCAAGTTTTACCAATCCTCCACGGACTCTTTTCCCTCCGACAATAGACCCTTGAAGTTTTTGCCAAAAGTCACCTCCAATCGGATCAATCTTTTCAGTCTCTTTAATTTTTTGTTGGAAAAATTGGGTCAGAAATTCATCTATCTTTTGGGTATAAGGAAGAAAATATTGTTGATAGTTCATTGGAAGATTTATCTTATCATTTTTAGCCTGAAAGGGCAAACTCACTCCCCTATTTCGAGCAAGGCGAAAAACAAGCTAGCTTTCTTATTTGACAAAGGTGGATTTGAGAGGTTAAACTTGATATAATTAGCTTATAATGTCAATGGCTGAAAAACAAGACTTAACCACAACTAATCTTGGTCAAGAAAAAGAGTCTGGGAAGATTGATAAGGTTTCGCCCAAAAGACTTGGTTTGAAAATTGGGTCAACAATTACTACTCTTTTCTTTTTACCTGTTCCTAAGATTCCTGCCCTAGGGGGAACTCTCTCTTATTCTCCAGAACCAGTACTAAATGTTCAAGATAGTATCAAATCAGGGATTAGTAAGCCACTTAGTATAGATAGAGATGGTAAACCAGTGGTAGAGATTCCAGGGATTGCCTATCAAAGACCCTCAAATCTTCCTGCTGTTCGTGAAATTAAAAAACCAACTGCTGAAAAGTTTTTCAAGGTTGTCGAAATTACCGGTCTTAGATTTGATCAATCTTCAGGATATTACTTCGCCGAGGCAGGAAATCCTTATGGTTTAGGAGTAGGGGAACTAGCGGGTTTTCGTAAAGAAAATGCACTTATGTTTAAGGATGAAAAAGGCGAAATCAAATGGGAAACTTGTATTGGATTGCTCAAAAAAGTAATTAATCCTATTCAAAAAGAAACTTTTGAGAAAACAAAAGAGCGTTTATTGCCTATCCTTTTTGACTTAACGGTGACCAAAGATGTCACAATGCAAGAACTAAAAATAGCTGGTGACGAAATTGGTAAAACAGTTTGGGCTTTTAATGTTCCTGTAGGGGCAGAAATTTTGTCACCTCTCTCTGGTGGTTGGGGGCTAATTAAACCTTTCCCTAATGTAGAAGACAACTGTTTTTTTACTGATTGGAATATTGGCGTGGAAGGACAACTTGGCGGATGGGATATCTATTTTAGGGATGCGGAAATTTTGGCTAAAATGAAAGAAGGAGCTTCAATTCCTAATCCTAAAACTGGAACAAGACAAACCTTAATGAGCACAGAAGTGGGATTAGGTGACTCTTTAGGTAGGATTAATAGCCTAGCTCCATTAGAAGAATTTGCCAAAAGTGGTTGGGGTGATTATCAAGTTGTGACTTTTCTTAAAAATGACGATAGAATAATGGAAGTTGGCACTAGGGATAATGTCTGCAAAGTTTTTATTTTCAATCAATAAATTTTCTTAATGCTTCCTTATATTGACGATTCTATTGACAAGCTTTGGTTTGAAAAGATAAACTGAATCAGTGATACTGTCCAAAAAAATTAAAGTTTTTCTATCCTTACTGTTCTTATTTTCTGTTGTCGTAACTGTCGCGATATTTTTTGATTTTGATTTTAAAAGAAGTTTGAATGTTGTTTTGCCTAAAAGTAAAGAAATAATTGTTCCAAGTGCAACGCCTACTCTAGTTGAAAAAAATTTAGAGTTTGTTCATCTATCTCCAAATACATTTAATTTGCCTGTTGAAAAAAGCTATTTCGAAGCAATAAAAGAAGAGTCTTTAAAAACTCCTTATTTTCTATCGTTTAATCTTAAAGAAGGCGAAGAGGTTAAAGCTATTTTTGGTGGGGAAATAAGCTATAAAATTATCAAAAAAGGAACTGTTGAGGAACAACCAAATGATTATCTTAATGTTGTTCTTGAGAGTAAAGATGAAACTTTAGCAGCTAATTATCTTATTGTGGGAGAATTTTTATTAGAAAATAATGAACAAATAGAGGCTGGAAAAACTTTTGCTAAAATTGGAAAAGGAATTGTTCCCTTTGGCGGTAGAGGAAATTTTGATTTGACTGTCTTTATGCAGTATGAAAAAGATAAGTATAAACCAATAGCTTTAGAACCGGGAATATTTAACCAAAACAAAGATGAAACCGGAAATTAATTTTTTATCTAAGTCATTTTTAATAATTTTTTCTTTTTTGATTTTTTCTTTTGTCTTTAAATCTTCAACCTTGGCAGCTCTAATCCCCTGTACGAGTTGCTCCGATTGTGCTTGTAATCAACCGGTAAGGTACACTTCATATTGGTATGGATCTTGTGGTAGTAGTGGTTGTGCTTGGAACCAAAGGCCGAAGTATGGACAAGATGCATGGTGTAGGTGTAACACAGGTGGAACTATTGGATCTTCTTATTTTGTGGGGTGTGTGTATAGTTCAAGCTGTGCGCCAGCCTGTTCCTGCTCTTGGGTCAATCAGGGTTGTAATGATAGTTGTTACGAAGGGGCTGGACGTCGTGAAGTTTATCAATGTAATCTTTCAAGTTGTAGTGGTAATGGTAGTACAAGGTGTGTTCTTGATCCTAATTGCTATCATTGTCATAGTTGGGTTGCCCGGGCCTGTAGTGCTTGTGGTTGCCCGGCCGGTCAAAGATGTTATGAAAGAGTTTGCCATAAAGCTACCATATATTTTGAAACAGAATGCCGGGTTGATTCTTCCTGTTGTTCCTGTAGCGGTTGGACTAATGGCGCTTGTGGCTCGGCTGGGGGTTGTCCGCTTGGGCAACGAAGGCAAACTCGAAGTTGTAACCCCTCTGGGTGTGCTTCAACATCTCAATGTGTGACTGATCCTGCCTGTAATTGTGTTTGTAATTGGACAGATGTGGATTGTGGGCCAACCGGCAGTTGTGCTTTAAACCGGATGTATCAGACTGGAGTTTGTAATTTTCCTGATTGTCCCACCACCCAATGTGTGGTTCATCCTAACTGTGTTTCTTCATGTACCATGAGTCTTTCACCCTCGCCTTTAACTGTGGGGATTGATAAAAGCAAAGTTTTAACCGCGACGGTTATTCCGCTTCATGCGACTGTTAGCCAAGTTTCTTTTGTTTCCAGCGCTTCAAACATTGCCAATGTTGATCCGGCCAGCGATAACGATTCTCCTTATGCGACCGCTGTTTATGGTCGGGTTTTAGGCAGTACTCAAGTGACAGCTACGGCCACTTTAAGCCCCGAAGGTTCTTGTACGAATAATGTTGAAGTGACGGTTCGTCCGACCGCCTGGTTTCAGACTCAAGGCGGCGATATCCATGCCCAAGGCGACCTTACCGATGAAATTCCTTCCACCGCTCCCTACCCGAATCTATCTTTGGATTTAAATAATTACCCTGGCGTTATTTCTTACAAACCCGACAGCCAGGTTTCTTTTGGTGATGGTTTTCCCTCTAAAAGCACGGCTGGGAATTGGGTGGCTTCTTCAGAATACAAAGGTAAGCCCTACTCTACTTTTGACTTTTTCAAAAAGAAATACGCCTTAAATATGACTGCTGATAATTTTGATGGCACTTTACCAGCCCAAGATGGTATTTATTATACCAGCACTGGCCAAATTTTAAGTGGCAGTTGGGCTTTGGGAGGGAATCGCTGGATGGTAATTTTAGTTGAGGGTGACGTGACAATTCCGGTTAATATTACTGTTCCTGTCGGTAGCTTTCTGGCCATTGCCAGTTCAGGGAAAATAACTTTTGGGAATATGGTGGCTAATGCTCAAGGAATGTTTGTCGCCGAGACGATTGACACCGGCGAAAGTACGACGGCTTTGGCTGGGGAAGGCATTTTCGCCGCTAATAATTTTAATTTCAGCCGTGATTTTGAAGATGATCGGAATGATACTACTCCGGCCGAGACTTTTGTCGCCCGGCCTGACTTTTTAATGAGTTCTTACAAAAGCAAGGATGAAAACCTTTGGTGGTTTT
>CAYUVX010000049.1:0-4858 GCA_964448325.1 uncultured Candidatus Saccharibacteria bacterium | reverse complement strand
TATGTCTTTAAAAAGAAAGGCATTTATACCTAAACCATTAGCCACCTCAATGTTTTTTTCTTGGTCATCAAAATAAAGACATTCTCCTGCCTTAAGATTATTTTCTGACAATAGATTTTTAAAAGCTTCTGGGTTTGGTTTAATAAATCCTGTTTGCCAAGAATAATAAATTTTATCTGGAATTTCTTTTAAGAATTGGAAGTTATCTTTGTAATAATTAGCTCTCTCTTTAAAATTGTTTGAGAGAATAAATACTTTCATCCCTTTTTTCTTTATTTGCTTAGCTAATTCAATCAATTCTAGATTTTCTTTTTCAGCACTAAACCAAAAATCAAAAAACTCTTCTTTTGTTAAATTAACATCCCATTTTTTTAAATAAGGTTCCCAATAAACAAAAGCATCACCAGTAATGGCCTGTCTTACTTTTGGCATTATTATCTTTAAAGCAGATAAAAATTCTTCAACAGGAACGCCAAATTTTTCTTGGAATCTAGTGCTTAAATTGGGGCTTTGGACAAAAATACCATTCATATCAAAAATAACTGCTTTTATCATTTGTTTTATTTTAACAAAAACATTCAGAATTATTTAATAAAAAGAAACCTTGAAGTCAAATGATGGTGAATAATTCAACTGATACTATTAATTAATAAAAAGTAAGTTTGCTCCACTTATTAGAAATGGAGAAAACCTATTTTCTCAACAAAAACTCACCATTCATAACTTAACCGTTCATTATTTTGTCAATTCGCTCGCGTGATTTCTTAGATACTTCTTTTATCTCTGACTGAAGAGATTCAACTTCTTGTTGGATTTCTTTCTCTGAAATAAACGGCTTTTCTTTATTTCTCTTTTTGTATAACCATTTAGACCAAATGTGTTTATCTTTCCGCATGTATAGCCTTATATATCCGAGAAGGTATTGTGTGTCTTTATCTAAACCAACCATAAATTTTAACAAGCTTTCTGCTTGAGACCGTAAAATACTCATGTTTTTGTGAACTATTGGCGCAGGTGTATTTGGATTAGAAATAATAGTCTGATGTAGTTGGGTATTCACTCCTTGCCACGTAAGCATGCCGTGATTAACTTTCACTAAAGGCTCTTTATAGTCAAAGTACATATTCAGCACCTCTAGGTCTCCGATTCTTAAATTTATATCCTCCGATAACCTTAAGGGAGTTAATAATGTGTAAGACATGTGTGCTTGGAGGGTTTCTATCGCACCTTTTAGCAAATATTGATTAGCAGAATTTTGGTCCAAGTTGTCTTGTAATATATGCTCTATCTCTACTACCGCGTTTTTGTGCTTCCAATATCTTTCAAACTTCTTTTGTAGGTAGAAGGTAACAAGTCCAAATATAAATGCAGAGAATGCTCCTAAAAATGCGCCCACGGCACCAGGCCAAATAGAGGCGTTAGAATGAACGATTATTTCTGGAATCATCTTGGCTTTATAGAACTGGCTAAAATTATGCATATATTACATTGCTCCTCTTTTCATTAATTCAATATCTTCATCCGCTCTTTTTGTATGATATGCAATATCTCGGTCAAGATATTTCTCATATTCCTTAACGAATTTTTGAACCGACTTGCTCTTATCCGATTTCCAGCTCTGAATCTCTTCTTTTTTCTGTTTATAAGCATTAGGCAGTCCATATTCGCCACTTACAACACCTGTAGCGGATAGAAGAATAAACAGTTCTGTCAAATATCCCTTGTAGTGTTTACTCTTCTCACCTCTCAAGTATCGTTTAATAAAAGCTTTTGTTACAAAATGTAGGAAAGATTCACCTTCATACGCTCTTAGTATACTTAATACAATATCCGCGTTAGCATTTCCACCTTCCTCAATGAGAGCTAATAACTTTCGTTTCAGAGGCTCATTCATGGATGGAAAAATTGCTTTTAAAAACCGAGGGCCGTCTAACTTATAAAGCCAGCCTTTCTTCTTAAACCACTTGGATACTTCTTCAATAACAATTTGCGGTTGTTTTTCTAAAAATTGAGGTAGTTCGTGGAAGCTATAGGGAACAGCATCGTATCTGACCCCTCTATTCTTTCTTATTTGTTGAGATATTCTTTCTTCGAAATATTTAATAACCTTCTTTGGAAAATTTTTCGCGACACCTGTAATTATTTCCTCCACATTATAATCGATGTCTTCCACTAATAGTAGGTTGTTAATTAAGATGTCAGACTCTCCGCCAGTAAGTGCTTCAAACAATTTGGATTCACGCATGAACAAGTTAAATACCCACCCCACGTTATTTAGCTCAGTCAACCTTCTAACGACGTCCAAAAACAACTTTTTAATATTGTCCTCTCCTTGATAAGAAACTATTAAACTCCTAATAAGTACAGTTAGCGCGGGAATATCCTTTTGTCTACTTGCAGAGTTAAATACTTGAATCGCTATCTCCATGTCAATCTTTTTGGTAAACCAAAATAACCCCGCAATCATTTCGAGTTCCTTTGAATCTCGAGACCACGCTAGTAACGTCTTACGAATTTTTTCATGAAACTCACTTTCCCATAGACCAAAAACCAATTGTGTTAAGAAAGGGTGTAACGAGTCTGAGTAATCAAGAAGGCCTATGGCCAATGAAGGTTTTTGTTTGGCTAAATGGTAAAGAAAAGAATTAAAATATTGAAACTTACCAAGCTCCTTGTCTGAGTAATTACTAGCTACGACTAGAATATCATTTTTCCAAGCAGGAAAATTCTCGATTGAAATACTTGTAACATATGTATCGATTATTTTTTCTCTCCTATCTTTAGCTTCCCTCCACGAAAGTTCCTCATTAAAATCTAAATCATATCCGTAGAAGACTCTGAAAACCTGATATTGTTTATTATCTATAAGTTTTTGTTGGAGTTTCTCGATATCTCTAATTTTTTCCTTACCAAATCTTTTAATAAACCAATAAAGTTGTTCTTCAATTTCGTGAATTAAGACCAGTGTCTCGCCTATGATGATGTCTGAATAGAAAGGCATTAGTTCACTATTTACAAAATCGAGTATTAACTTTTCTAGTTCATCTGAATACGTACCCCTACTCGGAGTTCTACTGCCGTCTTCTAATACATTTAATAGTTTTTGTTTAACCTGGGTATTCTTACATTCTGTGTAAAATTGCTTTATTATTTCCGATATACCGTTTCTAATCATTTTCAATTCTTCTGATGCAACTAGCGGTCCGAAAGATAAGGTAAAAGTTTTATAGTCAGTCATCTGAGAACCTTCAAACTCCGCACTAAGAATTTCCCGACCAATTTCAAGCAAGGAGAATTGATAAAGCTGTCTCTGTGGCTTAGACCATAACTTTATAAGTTCTAGAATCCTCTTTTGTGGATAATACCCAATCTTTCGAATAGCAAAAATATTATATTCGGAAATATTCTTTATTAACTCTAGGGCTTTCTTTTTTATTTCCGTATTGTCATATATGCTAAGTCTGGATGCGATTTTGAATACAGATTCTATTTCAAGATAGCGGATATTGTGAAGAACGTTCAGAACTTCCGTTATCAACTTCTCACGACTAGCACCTTGAAATTCTCCCAACTTATTTTTATATGTTTTCGGGGGTAATCGTTTTAGGTTAAGGATATTATTTACCAACCCAATTGTTTCTTTAGAAACTCTGAAAGAATATTCGTTTAACAATTCCAAATTGACGATTATGGCATCATTGTTATCGAATCCTTCCAGACTACGTCTGAAATCAACAATAAGTGACTTAAAGAATAAATCTACCTGTTTAATTCCCTGGAAACTCGCTATCTTACTAAGTATGTTTTTCCTAACTTTGTTATCTGGAAATGAGTCGTAAACTTTACCTATCTGGATGAGGTCATTTTCTAATAAATAAAGCAGTTTTTCCTGGCCAAGAGCGTCCTCCGCGAACACGACCACATCGCCAGTTTTTGTTAAAATTTCTTTTTTAAATAATTCATCGATAAACAGTTCCTCTTGCTGGCTAGATATGCCTAAATTATTTCGGATTGTGCTTCTGATATCTGAATTATTTATATAAGTTGGTGATACTAAAAACAAATGGCCTTCATAAAGAAGGATTTTCTCCTTAATATTTTCAACTATAGAATTTACAGCTTTAATATTCTTATTTAGCAAATCTGATTGAGGTGGAAACTCAAACAATTGGGAGATTGCGGTCTTTTGTGAATCGGCGTCAATTAAGCTGATGCCTCTGGAATCTATACCGAAGGCCATTAAAGCCTTTTCTAAAATTTTCTTTCGATTATCACATATTGCTTTCCATTGCTTGTAATAGGGTGTACTTCCACGAGCAATAACATTTTTAATCGGTATATGTATTGTTCTTCCTTTAATCTGGCTAACATATTGGGGTGTCATTTCAACCCAGTAGGCTTTTTGTTTTTTTAAATCAACTCCAATGAATAAAACAGGAAGGTCTCTAATTGTTTTACAATAGTTTATGAGTTTGTCATCATCAAATGAAAAGGAGACTTTACCGTTCCGTATATTCACTTTTTTGACCTGAGCTTCTAATTTTCCGTCGGGTACACCAATATTCGTAGTAATTTCCAAGTAACCATCCGTATTAGGCCAAGTATCCCTGTAATTCAAATCAGGAGCAATTCTTCCGTTGTGAGAGAGGATGGCAGTTAAAGTAGAGATGGCTTCTACATCAATTTGGCTTGATGTGGTGTGAATCGCTGGCCTACCAAATATTTTCTTTTTCTTTATATCCATTTATACAAAAATACCCCTTCGAGGAGGGGCAACTCTATCTCTAATTATACTAAATCTTAAAAAGGAAGAGGCTGTTCGCCGTCCCTCCAATGAACATTTTAAAATTCTTCCAAA
>CAYUVX010000048.1:0-5012 GCA_964448325.1 uncultured Candidatus Saccharibacteria bacterium | reverse complement strand
ATCAAAGATATTGACGGCGTTAAAAGTGAACCATATGAAGAAGTAACAATTGACGTACCAGAAGAATTTTCTGGTATAGTAATTGAAAAGCTTGGCCGACGTAAAGGAATAATGCAGGATATGAAAACAAAAGAAGGCCAAGTTCGCATGATTTTTGAAATTCCCACTAGGGGCCTACTCGGTTTTAAGGGTTCCTTTATTATTGATACCAAAGGCTTAGGAATTCTCTGTAGTCGTTTTCTAGATTTTAAACCTTATGCCGGAGAAATTCAAAAACAAGAATATGGTGCTATGGTTTCCATGATGAACGGAAAAGCCTTGGCTTTTGCTTTATGGAATTTGCAGGAGAGAGGCGTACTTTATATTATTCCAGGAACTGAGGTATATGAAGGGATGATTATTGGTAATGTCACTAAGGGTGAAGATATGGATGTAAACCCTATTAAAGGAAAAAATTTAACTAATGTTCGAAAAACTAGTTCCGATGAAGCTATTTATTTAACACCGGCCATGCCGATTGATATTGAAAAAGGATTAGAGATTATGAGTGATGAAGATTATTTGGAAGTCACACCGGAAAACACTCGCTTACGAAAAAAATATTTAACTAAAATAGATCGCGCTCGCGCAGTGAGATAAATTGAAACTGTAAAGCCCCGTCCGGATAATCGGAAACGGGGCTCTTACCAATGGATTTTTTCTCAGGGTTTCAGTCCTGACACGAAACATACGATCCAGTTCGGGTCAAGATTGAGACCATCTGTCAAAGGAAAGAAAAACATCCGATCTCTTTCGCCACACGGTAGCTCATCGATCGAAATAAATGGTGCTACCGTACACCCCCCGTCCAGATTCTTCGTAGTACTGGCCAGTGCTCCAAATGCGGCCCTAGAAGAGAACACTCTCTTCTCACCATGATGGCCAGTCAGTTCATCACCGATCGCCTTAATCTTTTTGCGACCGAATTGACCAATGACATGGCATACCTCAGGGTGCATCATAAGCTTCCACCTATGTTGCTTACCAAGTTTCTGGTTCAGACTTATGGAATGAGCCCCAAGGAACCTTACAAAGGTTACGTCTCCCACCATTTCGGAATCCGGACAGAGACGAAAGTCATGCTTCCACTCCTTCGGATCCGGCTCGATTCCATTCTTCAATACTGGATGGCTCAACATCTGCACATCATCGTGCCTGATCAGCACATCCGGTATCGTAATAGAAATCAAGCTTTGCCCACAGAACCGTTCCGTTTTTACTAAGCCACCGATATCTTGCATTATCTTTCCATCTCCCCATCACACCTAGTGAACACAGCCGTAACGAAAACCTTAGATTGTTTTCTCCTTTCATTGTTTATCATTGTTTAAAGAACTAATCCCAGTTGATAACTGTACCATAATCAAACAAAAAAACAAGCGGTAAAGCTTGCTTTTTTTGTTTATTAGAATTTTAGAACTAATATCTTGATCCACCACTACGATTATCAAAGTTCCTTCTTGGAGGCCTCTCGGAAAGAGGCTTGGCCTCATTCACAGTCAGCTTGCGTCCATCTACTTCTGCTCCATTCATTTTCTCAATAGCAGTAATTGCTTCCTCATCATTAACCATATTAACGAATCCAAATCCTCTTGAACGTCCGGTCATTTTATCAGAAATAACATTTGCCGATTCTATTTCTCCAAGTGCGGAGAAAGCATCCTTAAGAGAAGCATCTGTAGTATTATAAGACAAGTTACCAACGTATAATTTCTTTGCCATTTATTTACCCGTTCAATTTTTCTTTTAAAAATTGTTTGGGCTTTTATCCTATTAAACTTTATCAATAGAGCGACCTATACGAACATCTACGACAGGGCAAGTATAGCATAAACACCCAAGTTCGCAAAATCTCATTACCCTATTTTTAAACGCTTTATCTTCAAGGCCAAAGCTGGATAGCCTATTTCATCTCCAATAGCCTTGGCTAAAACCCGCATATAAGTACCACTAGTGCATAACACTTGGATAGTGAGCGTCGGTAGATTATTGTCAGAAAAAGCTTCCAAAACACTTTCCCATTTGGCCCAAATCATATTCTGACGAAAATTTCCTTTAACGCTAAAAACCGATTCTAGGATAAAATCCCTTAAATATTTTCTTGATACAAATCCAAAGGATTGAAATTGAATATTTTTTATTTCCACCTGCTTCTCTGGTAAATCCTCTTCATTTATTCCCTCGGCTTTACTTATTTCAAATAAAGGCCGCCCTTTTATCGTTTTAGATGAAAAGCGCGGATACTTTTGCAAAAAGCTTTTTTTAAATTTTTGTAATAAATTCTCAAAATCTTTTTTTTTAAAATTCCCCAGCTGATTGATAGCACCTATTTTTTGCTCCTCAATCATACCTAAAATATCCATACTATCAGTGGAGAAACCAAAAAGGACAGTCAGTTCATATACCTTATCTAAATTTAAATATTTCTCTTTATTCTTACATTCTTCTCCTATTAATACCAAAAGTATACCCGAGGCCAGTGGGTCCAGCCGTCCAGCATAAGTCATCTTCTCTCCTTCATATTCTGGATTCTCCGCCTGAAATCTCTTAATACATTGAAGCGGCGTCTCCCCTGTTTTCTTATTTAATCTTAAGACTTGGTTTTTTGGCATTTTTAATATACAATTACCTGCATGAACGATAATAATACAAACAAGAAAATAAAGCTATCTACGGAGGCCTATAAAGGTGTGCGGGACTTTTACCCTGAAGATATGTTTATCCAAAATTATATTTTTAGTAAGATGAGAAAAGTAGCTGAAAGCTATGGTTACAATGAGTATGATGCTTCTATTTTGGAACCAGCCGATCTTTACAAAGCCAAGTCTGGTGAGGAAATTATTAATGAACAAACCTATACTTTTACAGACCGGGGCGAGCGTGAAGTAACCTTACGACCAGAAATGACACCAAGTCTTGCTAGAATGGTAGCCGGTCGCAAGCAGGAACTTTCCTTCCCCCTTCGTTGGTATTCTATTCCAAATTTATTTCGTTATGAAAAACCACAAAAGGGTCGCTTACGAGAACATTGGCAGTTAAATGTAGATCTTTTTGGAGTAAATGATAATTCGGCTGAAATTGAAATTATTTCCCTCGCTTATAATTTAATGAAAGAATTTGGTCTCAAAGATACGGATTTTAAAATTCATGTGAATAGTCGAAAAATCATGAATTATATTCTGAATGATTTACTGTCCTTAGATGAAGTAACTTCCCAAAAAATTTCTAAATTAATTGATAAAAAACAGAAAATTAGTGCCGAAGATTTCAATTCATCCATCAAAGAAATATTGCCAGAAAAAAGTGAAGAATTTCTTGTTCTCTTAAATTCACAAAATTTTGAGGAATTTGTATCCAAACTTCCCCAAGGTGGTGATATTGCCGAAAAAGTTGAAGAAATACGCACCGTCATAGCTCAATTAGAAAAACTTGGTATTACTAATGTTATTTTTGACCAAACATTGATGCGCGGTTTTGACTATTATACAGGAATAGTTTTTGAGGTATTTGATAATAGCCCGGAAAATAAACGGGCGGTATTTGGTGGTGGGCGTTATGATGATTTATTGACTATTTTTGGCGGGGATAAAATTCCCGCTTTTGGTTTTGGTATGGGTGATGTAGTAATGAAAGACATACTGGAAACCTATAAATTAATGCCAGAATATAAACCCAAAACCAACTTGTATATTTGTACCCTAGCTAGTGAATATCAAGAATATGCCAATGAACTTGCTCAGAAGCTACGAGAACAAGGTGTAAATGTCGCAGTAAATTTAACTGATAAAAAATTAGGGGATCAGATAAAGAGTGCTGATAAACAAAAGATTCCTTATATTATTTGTCTTGGCGAAGATGAAAGAAAAACTGGAGAATTCAAATTAAAAAATCTAAATTCTGGTAAAGAAATTTCTGTCACTGAGGAAACTTTAATCAATGAATTAAAACAGTAATGAGAAAAATAATTTTTGATATTGAGGCTGATGGCCTTATTACTAATGTCGGTTCTAAACAAGTATTTCCAAACATATATGTTGTCTGTATTTATGATAGCGAAACAGATAAATATTCAAGCTATACACAGGAACAATTAAAAGACCTCTGGCCTATTTTAGAAAAGGCAGATTTATTAATTGGTTATAATAATGACGGTTATGATACCCCGCTTTTAAATAATTATTATTCTGGTGATTTAAAGAAAATTAATGGTTTAGATATACTTTCAGAAATAAAGAAATCCTTGGGCTTTAGATTAAAATTAGATAGTGTTGCTGAAGCTACTCTTGGCCGAAAGAAAACTGGGCACGGTCTGGAGGCAATGGAATGGTGGAAACAAGGACGTTATGATGATGTTATTAAATATTGTATTGAAGATGTTCGTATTACAAAAGATATTTATGAATATGCTCTTAAAAATGGGATATTAAAATATAAAGATATGGGAATAATTAAAGATATCCAATTAGATACTTCAGGGTGGGAAAATAAAGCAGATTCAGCCATTACTCATACTTTATTTGGATAGAAATTTAATGGAGGTAGGGGGAGGTTTAATCTTAAAGAAAAACTAAAATAACTATTGCTAGAATAATACGATAGACTCCAAAATAATTTAGAGAGTGGTTTTTAAGGAATTTGAGAAGGAAATGAATTGCCAACAGACCGGAAATAAAGGCAAAAATACTAGCAATAAATAATGATGATTCTACTTGTGCCAAAGCGCCGATTTGATAAAGATCCCATATCTTTTTCAAACCAGAACCAAAAATAATGGGTAAAGAAAGAAGGAAGGAAAAACGAATAGCCTCTTCCCTTTTCAAGCCTAGGAAAAATCCACCAGAAATAGTAGAGCCTGAAAGGGACATACCTGGGATTAAGGCCAAACATGGAAAAAATCCAATGCCCAGGCTAGCTTCAAAAGAAATGCCAAAAATATTCTCTCCGCTTAACGGAGTACCTAATCGCTCCGAGAA
>CAYUVX010000047.1:0-5047 GCA_964448325.1 uncultured Candidatus Saccharibacteria bacterium | reverse complement strand
CCGAACACAGACAGAACAGAGTTAGTTCACTGATGTTTAATTATGAGCTATCAAGTCCTCTTGGCAAAATGCTATTGTACCAATAATTCAAAAGGTAAAAAGTGGTCTGGATGTAAAAGAAGATTTTTTTATAATTATCGCGATTATTTTTATCGGCTTGGCGGGCTTTGGTTTGGGAAAACTTTCCGCATTGGAAAAGAGAAGGGGAGAAGTGCTGATTAGAAAAACAGATTTTATTCAGGATGTAAATATAAATACCACAAAGGAAACAATAATTAATAATGTCCCCATGTCTGCTTCGGCCATGGTAGCAGGCGAAAGTGCCAAAGGTATGCTTGTGGCTTCCAAGAGTGGAGCCAAGTATCATTTTCCCTGGTGTGCTGGTGCTTCACAAATAGCGGAAAAAAATAAAATTTGGTTTGATTCTTATGTGGAAGCTCAGACCGCGGGTTATACTCCGGCCTCAAATTGTAAGGGTTTGAAATAAAAAAAGACCACGCTGCTCTCACTGGATGAGAGGAAATGCGTGGCCTGCTGGGCTTAGGTTCGGAGGTCTCCAGTTCTTACGGTTGTGATTTATTCGAAAACCCGAGGCAGCGGATCGGGCTTGAATAACTTGGGTCAATCACAACCAGGATATACACCTGGGACGAGGAAAATAACTGAAGGAGTTGCAGTTATTGTCCGTAGGCAACACCACGGAACTATTACCAGATCCAGACTCAGGATACACTGATTTAATTATTTTTGCAAATTTAAATATGTTATACTTAGCCTATGATAATAGTAGATGTTGAGACAACCGGTATAGATGAAATAAAGCATGCAATACTTTCTGTTGGTGCCTTGGATTTTGATAATCCAGAGAATCAGTTTTATGAAGAATGTCGTGCTTTTGACGAGGCCCATATTGATGATGATGGCTTGGCTATAAATGGTTTTACCCGAGAACAAGTCAGTGATCAAAGTAAACAGACCGACGAGGACCTTTTAAAGCACTTTATTGCTTGGACCAATGGTGTAAAAGAGCAAACTTTTGCTGGACAAAACCCTTCCTTTGATAGGGATTTTCTGCATCGTGCTGCCGATAGGTATCATTTGGAGTGGCCATTTGCCTTTAGGACAGTTGATCAGCATTCTGTTTGTTATGCAGATATGATTAAAAAGGGAGTGCCTTTGCCAATTACTCATAATCATACTGCATTGAATAGTGATAAGATAATGCAATATGTTGGCATTCCCGCCGAGCCTCACCCTCACAATGCTCTAAATGGTGCTAAAGTTGCTGCCGAAGCGCTCTCTCGTCTTCTATATGGCAAGAAATTACTGCCAGAATTTAATGAATTTGATATTCCAGCTGGATTTTAATTAATAATGCCTGTCAGAGATTAATTATTGATTTAGTAGAGAAAAATTAAGACAAAAATTTACTATTCAGTCAAGCAAAATATCCTTGTTTTAAGCCATAATTGTCACTTTGACAGGCCTATTTTAGCGTGTTATATACTTGACAAAAAAAGCAAAAGGTGCTAGTATTAATGGTAATCAGAGGTCAACTCTGATTTTTGCTTTATTAGGCAGACATTGTCTCTAAATGCAAAAGAAAATACTTCTCTAATTAAATATAGATTTAAAAATAAAGTAGGGAAGTATTTAAAAATATGATTGAAATAACAAGCGCAATAATCTTATTAGTATCATCTTTATATGGTGGAGCAAACATAGCTGTTGCTCAGGATATAGTGGATAGTCTTAATACTCAAAGTAAGACAGCCATTGAGAATCCGGTTACTTTGGAAGCATATGTTAAAATATACTTCGCCGAGACACCAGTATTAGCTGAGATTGCTAGATGTGAATCTCATTTTCGACAAATGGATGATAAGGATGGGGAAGTTCTCCGAGGTATAGTAAATAAATCTGACCTTGGTATCATGCAAGTGAATGAGTATTATCATGGTGAGAAGGCTCTGACGCTTGGTTATGATTTACGTACAGTTGATGGAAATTTAAATTATGCCAGATACTTGTATGATAAGGAGGGAACCACACCCTGGAATTCATCTAAAAAGTGTTGGAATAAATAAAATAAAAAAGCCCAATGGGATATCCCTTGGGCTTTTTTATTGTGGGGAATAGGGCGGGCCCTTATTAATAGTATGTCGCACAATATATCTTCGCCCGCATATATACTATATATATTCATATAAAACAAGGAATAGGTCCTCCCCTGTTGCTTTAGGCGAAAAATGGCAAAACAAAAAGAATGATGAGAATTAAAATCAATATGATATCAAGGAAGTCAAATATTTCTAAAAAATCAGGCATTAAATTATTTTATCTTGATTTTTGATTATTCAAGAGGTGTATTCAATGCCCCTGTATGATCTGTCCTTTTTAACATTTCCAGAAAAGGAGTCCAAATATAGTCTACCCATATCCCCCACAGTTTTTGCGCGGAATTTGCTAGATAGTCATTCCAGACATCCTTAATAAAATTCCAAATATAAGCAAAGTTTTTTTGTACTGGTTCTGATGTGAAAAATTCTTTTATATCAACTCCGTACCAGCTGAGAACGGCAATAGCAATAATAATTACTATTATTAATTTTACTAATCCGCCTTCTTTATTTTTATATTGATTCATATTGTTTACTATTATACACCTTCTATAAATATTTTAAAGGTATATCATCGGATCAAGGTAAGCTTTGGGATCAGCTAATGGCATAGTATACGTGCCTTGGCACACTGCACTCTTTAATGTGGATATTTTTACACCCTGGCCAGCATAGACGCTCATATGCAAATGTGGACCGGTGGAATAACCCGTATTTCCAGAGTAACCAACTATCTCTCTGGCGCTTACTCTCTGTCCGGCCTTCACAGAAATAACTGATAAGTGAGCGTAAGTGCTAGCCAAACCATTATCATAACGAATAAATACCCATTTACCAAAAGAAGCACCAGGACAGACAATATCTGTATCACCTATTCCTTCTACTACTCCATTTCCAGCGGACATTATTTTGGTACCAATACTTGCCCTAAAATCCACGCCATTATGAGTACCGCTAGCGTATAATCTGACAGAATCAACCGTCTTGCCAAAGTATTGAGTAATGTATATTGAATCTAATGGCCAATTTAGAATACCTTTTCCCGCCGAGGGAAAACTTTTTGGATCAATAGCCAATTTCAATTGGGATTCGAAAGCATTGATTTCTTGATCCAAAGCTTCTTTTAGAGCTAATTTATCATTTAAAATCTTTTGATAATTTGCCTCGGTATTTTTTGTTACAGCCAGCAAACTATTTTTTTCTTTTTTGGTTGTCTGCAGAACTTGCTTTCGATCACTAAGTTCCTTGGTATAAGCTTCAAGCTCTTTTTTTTCTTTTTCCAATTCAATTTTGGCCAGCTCCAAGCGGACCTTGATATCTTTAACAGTTATTATTTGATCACCAATCTTGGCCTGCACTTGAATAATATCAGATATTTCTGTCCAAAAATCAGATAGATCCTCATTTGATAATAATATTTCCCAGACACTTTGTTCATCGGCTTGATTTATTTGTTTTAGGGTTTCTCGAATAGCCTGACTATCCCTTTCTATTTGTTTTTGCCTATTGATTATCTCCAAGCCGGTATCTTCTATTGTATAGGTAGTTTTATTTATATCATTTTCCACCAATTTTACTTCGCTGGTAATTTTACTAGTAGAAACATCCAGAGATTTTATGGTTCCTTGAAGGCTGGAAGCCTGATCGCCAATAACTTTAAGCTGGCCCTGATAATTAGCAATTTCTTTTTCTAATGCCGCACGGTTTTTATTTGCCGCATCTATTTTGGCTTGTATTTGTTGTACTGTGTCAGCCTGAGAAACACTCCCTATTAATAGAGTTAAAATAAATAAATAAATAATGTAATGAAATCTCTTATTTTTAATCATAATTATTTTAGAGAATCTTAATCGCGTTTTGAATCCGTTTTAGGGATTCTTCTTTACCAAGTATAGAAAGCAGACTAAAAGGGTCTGGGGATTTTTCCTTACCTGATAGGGAAACACGAAGAGGCCAAAGCATACTCCCCTTTCCCAGCTCGTCCGCTTTTGGCATAATTATTTCCTGCAGTTTTTCTTCGGTAAAATCTGCCTCAGATATTTTCTCTATTATATCTAGAACAATCTGTAAATTATTTTTGGGAATTTGAAAATCAGTATCTTTTTTCCAAATCAGCATTTCCCTCTTTGGCTCTGGAGCTTGGAAAAAGTAATCAAACTCCCCTTCCGCCACATATTTTTCCAATTCACCAAAGGTATTTATTCTCTCGGCAACTAGGGTAATAATTTTATTTAATAATTCATCCGTATAAGTGTACTTCTTGGATAATTTATCATTAATTTCCTTTTTTAATCTATTAGCTGGTAATGCTTTCATATACTGATTATTAAACCAAAGTAACTTTTCCATATTAAAAATTGCTCCAGATTTTTGAACCTTTGCAATATCAAATTTCTTAATTAATTCTGCCATAGATAGTAATTCTTGATCCGTGCCAGGGTTCCAGCCAAGCAAGGCGATAAAATTTACAAACGCTTCCGGTAGATAGCCAGCTTTTTGATAATAAGCAATTGATACTAATTCGCCGTGCTTTCTTTTTGATAATTTCTCTCTTGTCTCTGATAAAATAAGTGGTAAATGGGCATAAATAGGAGCCTGACCGCCAATGGCTTCAAAAATCAGTATTTGCCTTGGGGTATTTGATATATGATCCTCTCCCCGGATAGCATGGGTAACTCCAGATTCAAAGTCATCAATCACATTTGTTAGGTGAAAAATAGGTTCCGTTAAACTTTTGGCAATAATAAAATCTTTTAACTCTGTTGTATCAAATTCTATATCTCCTCGGATTAAATCTGTGAATTTGACTTTTTTATTGGGATTTCTGAAACGAATGACTTCGGACCTCTGACCTTCTTCTTTTACTTCTTCTTTTGAAATATAAGCCTTATCCTCAGAAATTAATTTTTCCAAATATTTTTTATAGA
>CAYUVX010000046.1:0-5191 GCA_964448325.1 uncultured Candidatus Saccharibacteria bacterium | reverse complement strand
TATACTATAGTAAGATGTTTTACACTTATGTTTTAAAAAGTTTAAAAAATTCTAGCTTATATACTGGATATACCAATGATTTAAGAAAAAGAATTGTGGAACACAATGGTGGTATGTCGGGATTTACAAAAAAATATTTACCATATGAATTGATTTATTATGAGGCCTGTATTAACAAGAGTGATGCTAAAGCAAGAGAAACACAATTAAAAACCGGATTAGGGAAGAGGTATTTAAAAGCAAGGCTAAAAAGATTTTTAGAAACAAATAAATTGGATATGGATCCCGTTTAATGTTCTAGGGAGTATGTGATGGCAGACACTTTGAGTTTATTGAGTAATATGATAGAATTAACATAACGTTTATTATTAAAACATCAAACGGGATGGATATGGAAAAACTTACAAAACAACAGATTGTCTTAGTAACGCTACTTGTAAGTTTCGTTACTTCTATTGCCACAGGTATTGTGACAGTGGCTTTGATGGACCAGGCTCCCACTGGAGTTACACAAACTATTAATCGTGTTGTGGAAAGAACTATTGAAAGAGTAGTTACCCCACCAGAAAATAATTCTGCGGCGGTAGTTACTAGAGAAACTATTGTTGTAAAAGAGGATGATAAAATAGTTGAGTCAGTTGATAAGAATAAAACTAGTATTGTTAGAATTTACACGGATAATAAAAATGAGGAAAGCTCTCAAGTTTTTATTGGTTTAGGCACTCTTGTTTCGAAAGAAGGCTTGATTGTCACTGGGGATATTTTTGCTGATGAGAGGGGAAAGTATTTAGTTACTATTGATAATAATGAATTTTATCATGTCTCAGTTTTACCTAAAAAGCAGGAGAACAGATTTTATTTTTTGAAAATAATACAGACTGTAGACAAGCCCATCATATTTACTCCGGTTGCTTTTTCTGATTCCAATGCTCTAAAGTTGGGGCAGACAGTTATTGCTTGGGGAGGACAAATGCAAAATTCAGTTTCTACTGGTATTGTCTCAAGTCTAGTAACTGCTGATAATTTTAATTTGAATGCTTCATCTACAAGCGAAGTTATGCCAGAAATAGCGGCAATAAATACTAATATTAATTTGATCGATAGTTTGTCTGGCGGGCCATTGCTTAACCTTTATGGTGAAGTGGTTGGTATTCGTGTTAGTTCAAATATTTCTGATAAGTATAATTTTCTGCCATCAAATCTGTTAAAGAAGGAAGTGGCGGCCGTTTATGCCACCATTTAATAATTTTACAACTAAAGCAAAGGAGGTGATAAGAAGGGCTCATGAGCTGGCTATTGAGCGTGGACAAAATCATGTAAATCCTACGCATTTGCTTTTGGCTTTGATTATGCAGGAGGAAAGTATTATTTCTTCTATTTTAGATAGATTGGAAATTGATGTCATATTATTGACCGATACTCTAATGGAGATGATTGATAATATTACGCCCGGTGCAAATATTTCGTCTCCAGCCGTACAGATATATTTAACCCCAGAATTAGCCTCAGTTATTGAATCCTCGGGCAAAATTGCTTCCGAATTAAAGGATGAATTTATCTCTACGGAGCATTTATTTTTGAGTATCATAGATATGCCTGGTGCCGCTAAGGATATATTGAATCGTTTTAAAATAGATCGGATTGCAATCATAAAGATCATTCAGGAATTTAAAAATAATAATATTACCGAACCGCCTATTGCTAAAAAGTTTAAATCTATTTCCAAATATACCAGAAATTTGACCAAGATGGCCAAGGAAAATAAATTAGATCCGGTCATTGGTCGGGACAATGAGATCAGCCGAATAATTCAGATTTTATCTAGACGAACAAAGAATAATCCTATTCTTATTGGAGAGGCCGGAGTAGGTAAAACCGCTATTGCTGAAGGTTTGGCTATAAGAATGGCAACGGGAGATGTACCAGAATCATTAAAAGATAAGGAATTGGTTTCTTTGGATATGGGCCAACTTATTGCCGGAACAAAATACCGCGGTGAGTTTGAGGAACGTCTGAAAAATATTATTAAAGAAATTGAAAAGGCTGAGGGGAAAATAATTGTTTTCATTGATGAAATACACAGTATCGTTGGAGCCGGTTCGGCTGAGGGATCCATAGATGCATCTAATATGTTAAAGCCTGCTTTGTCTCGGGGTGAATTTCGAACTATTGGTGCTACTACTACCAAAGAATACCAGAAGATAGAAAAGGATCCGGCTTTGACTAGGCGTTTTCAATCTGTTTATGTAAACGAACCATCTATTGAAGATGCCATTGCAATACTGCGTGGTCTGAAGGAAAAATATGAGCTTTACCATGGAATTAGGATTACCGATGACGCTATTATTGCTTCTGTAAATTTAAGCTCTCGATATATTACTGATAGATTCTTGCCCGATAAGGCAGTGGATTTGATAGATGAGGCAGCTTCGTCATTAAAAATTTCCTTGGAAAATATGCCACCAATTTTAGAGGAAACACATAGACGGGTTTTACGTTTAGAAATAGAGCGCGAAGCTTTGAAGAAGGAGGTGGAAATAGGAGATAAAAAAGCGCAAAAGAGAGTTAAGGAAATTGAAAAGCAAATTGCTGATTTGAGGGAAAAAACTTCAGAAATAGAATTAAAATGGAAGAATGAGAAAGAAACTATTACTGAGATAAAAGAAATTAAAAAGAATTTAGAGCAGGCTAGAATAGAGGCGGAAGCCGCTGAGATACAGGTAGATTTGGCCAAGGCTGCGGAAATACGTTATGGTAGTATTCCTCAAATGGAGAAGGATCTGGCCGTTAAAGCTAAAAGATTAAAACTTTTGCAAAGTTCTAGACGAATGCTAAAAGAGGAAATTGGCGAGGAAGATATTGCCGATATTGTGTCCCGATCTACTGGTGTGCCAATAAATAGAATGCTTGAGGCTGAAGCCTTGAAATTAAATAGAATGGAGGATGAATTAAAGAAAAGAATCATTGGCCAAGATATGGCTGTTAAAAAAATATCGGATACAGTAAAAAGGTCTAGAGCAGGAATTTCTGACCCTAATAGGCCAATCGGTTCTTTTATTTTTCTTGGCCCAACAGGAGTAGGTAAGACAGAATTAACCAAAGCATTGGCCGAGTTTATGTTTGATGATGATAAAGCTTTGATTCGGGTGGATATGTCTGAATTTATGGAGCGTCACTCTGTCTCAAAACTAATTGGTTCACCCCCAGGCTATGTGGGATATGAAGAGGGGGGTAATATAACAGAAATGATACGTCACCGCCCATACTCTGTTGTACTTTTTGATGAAATAGAAAAAGCTCATCCGGAAGTATTTAATATTTTACTTCAGGTATTAGATAATGGCCGGTTAACGGATGCCAAGGGACGCGTGGTAAACTTTAAAAATACAGTTATTATTTTGACCTCAAATATTGGGGCACAATATATTGATAAGATGGAGGAGATTGGTTTTAGTATGGAAAAAGGCAAGCAGGGAGAATATGAGGATGTTAAGAATAAGGTTACAAAATCATTGAAGGAGCATTTTAGACCAGAGTTTTTAAATCGCCTGGATGATATTATTATCTTTGATATTCTGAGTGAAAAAGCTATTACGACGATAGTAGATATTCAATTAGAGATTATTAGAAAAAGATTATTGGAAAAAGAAATTAAATTGATAATCACCAAGGAAATTATTTCGTATCTGGCCAAGGAAGGTTATAATCCACAATATGGAGCTCGCCCATTAAAAAGATTAATTCAGGATAAAATTTTAAATCCGGTCGCCTCGCTTATGATATCAAATGGCGTTATGGCTGGTGGCACTGTTAATGTTGGTTTAAAGAACTTACCCGGCACAGCGATGGGTAAAGAATTCACTTTTGAGGTAAAGTCAAAGCACAACCGCCCCGCCTATCAGAATATACACCCTGCCTTGACTAAGGCGGGGAAAGGAGAATAGAACTCTTGTCAGAGTGGTCAATTGCAATATCTATGCTGTTTTGATATAATTATTATATGCCTAAACCATGGACAAAAATCGAAAAGAAGAAATACCATAAAGAGCTTTATTCTCTGTATATTATACAGAATAAAACAATCAGCGAAATTTCTGTAATATTAAAAATTGCGGAACAGACTGTTTTTGATAGATTAAAACGATTGAAAATTAAGACCTGTCCTGAACTTAAACCTGGTTATTTAAGGAAGAAGACAGATATTATTCTACCTATAAAATATGATCAAAAATTAGCTGAATTTTTTGGAATAATGTTTGGGGATGGTCATGTCTCACATTTTCAGACACAAGTAACTCTTGGTAATAAAGAAGAAAAATATGTTAAATACGTTGCAAAATTATTATCAGAATGTTTTTCAACTAAAGCAAACATTAGTATCCGCAAAAAAGGTTATTTTGATGTTTATATTGGTTCAGTTGATATTACTGCCTGGTTGTTAAAGGAGGGATTAGTTCATAACAAGGTTAAAAATCAAGTAAATGCGCCTAAATGGATTTTTAGAAATAAAAATTACATGAAGTCATTTTTACGTGGTTTTTTTGATACAGATGGTTCAATTTATTTATTGAAATATGGTATTCAGATGGCTTTTTGTAACAGATCATTACCATTGCTTTTTTCTATACAAAAAATGTTGATTATGTTAGGATATAAAGCATCTAGGGTAAGTGGATATAATATTTATCTTACTAAAACCTGTGATATTAGTAGATTTTTTGCGGAAATAAAACCCAAAAATTCAAAGCACATTACTAGATATAAATCTTTTTTAAAATTAAGAAATGCGCCGGTCGGATAGTGGCTATTCCAGGGGACTGTAAATCCTCGGCCTCACGGCATCGTTGGTTCGAGTCCAACCCGGCGCACAAATAAATCCCCACGAAACGCGGGATTTTTTGTGCGTCGAAGTAACTGATTTGAATCAGTTACGTGTTGGACTCGAAGCCCTTCTCCCATATTTATGAACAATTCATATTGTGAGTAAATGGGAAAGGGATACTGCTCCTGTAAGGAGAGAGACGCGGAGCGATCCAACCCGGCGCACCACGAAAAAATGGCCTGCCTGCGCAGGCAGGCTCTAAATAAGGGCTGTTTTTTGCTAGAGGGAGGGATGTTGGAAAAAATGTTTTAGGTACACACATTTGGCGGGTTAGTTTTTAAATAATTGGCCAGAAATTCATTTGGACTT
>CAYUVX010000045.1:0-5197 GCA_964448325.1 uncultured Candidatus Saccharibacteria bacterium | reverse complement strand
TGGCTAGCTCAAACGAATGTCTGTGTAAAGCCCCACTTCGGTGGGGTTTTGCATACCTAGACGTTTATGCTATTATATATAAGTGCCCCGATGGTTTCTAATCACAGCCGGCGGTTGCACTCATATAAGACATTAGTTTTGGAGCTCGCCCCCGCCGGCGTTGATTGGAAATAATCAAGGCTTTGGAGGTAATATAAAACCTCTCCTAAAAAGAGAGGTTTTATGTTTAAATATAAGTATGTTAAATATAAAAGAAAATATTCCTTTAAAGGATTTTACTACATTTCAGACGGGAGGAAATGCACGGTATTTTGCGATAGTTAAAAATGATGAGGATTTGCGCCAAGCTTTTATTTTTATTAAAAGTCGTAAATTACCATTTTTTGTTTTAGGTGGTGGGTCAAATATTTTAATGTCTGATCAAGGTTTTAACGGTTTAGTTATTAAGAATGAAATTAAAGGAATTAAGTTTATAGATTTACCGGCGCAGACTAATGGGGAAGTGGATAAAGTTTTGGTAGAAATCGGAGCGGGGGAAAATTTGGATGAACTTGTTAATTTATCTGTAATTAGGAATTTGTTTGGTTTGGAAAACTTGTCTGGCATTCCGGGAACAATTGGTGGAGCAGCTGTTCAAAATGCCGGTGCCTATGGAATGGAAATTAAAGACAATTTATTAATTGTGCATGGTATAAATTCTGATAATGGCAAAAAATATGAATTTAATAAGGCTGATTGTTTATACAATTATCGTGATAGCATATTTAAGAGAAATAAAAAGTATATTATTATTTCCGTAACTTTAGAGCTTAATAAACGTGCGATGGTAAATCTGGAATATGCCGGTCTTAAGGAGATATTGGGAGGGGAAAAGGATATATCTTCCCAAAAAATAAGAGAAACTATTTTAAAAATCAGATCTGAGAAATTGCCTGACTGGCATAAACTGGGTACAGCTGGTTCTTTCTTTAAAAATCCAATTGTAAAATCTGAAAAATATACAGAATTAAAGATGAAGTATCAAAATATTCCGGGATTTTCTGGATTAGGGGAAAAAGTAAAAGTACCCTTGGCCTGGATATTGGATAATGTTTGCGATTTAAAAAATTATAGGGAAAATAATGTCGGCCTATACGATAAACAGCCAATAGTAATAGTTAATTATGGCGGAGCAACAAGCAAGGAGATAAAAAATTTCTCTGATAAAATAAAAAAAATTGTTAAAGAAAAAACTGGAATTGAAATTGAAGAAGAAATTGAGAAAATAAATTAAATTATTTTTTTTAAAAGTTATCCACAGTTTTATTTTATTTTATTAAAAAAGTCTTGTATTAAATATTTTTTTGATATAAAATTATAGTAGTTCAGTAATTTTTTATTTTGCGGTCGAAAAAAATTATGGGCTCGTTAGGAAAAAAATAATTTAAAAATGAGTTTCAGATCTTAATAAAATAAAATTTAAAATTTAAAACTCAAAACTATTATGGCAAAAGCAAAAAAAGCAAAGAAAGTTGCAAAAAAGAAAGTTGCAAAGAAAGGAAAGAAGAAAGTTGCAAAGAAAGGAAAGAAGAAATAATTTCTTAAAAAACACTCCGATAATGTCGGGGTGTTTTTTTGACCAAAATATGCTAAAATTGTTTTATTATGTCATTAATAAGTAATTTATTCGGCGACAAGTATGAGAAGGCGATAAAGCCTTTTTGGCCTATTGTGGCCCAGATTAATGCTTTTGAAGAGAGTATCAAAGCTTTATCTGATTCTGATTTGAAGGCTAAAACAGTGGAGTTTAGGAAAAGGCTGGGTGTAGAGCCTAACTTGACTGAAGCTTTACGTGGAGAAGAAACTTTAGAGGATATTTTACCTGAAGCTTTTGCTGTGGTCAGAGAAGTGGCGCGAAGGACTTTGGGGGAAAGGCATTTTGATGTTCAGCTTATTGGAGGAATGATTTTAAATAAAGGTGGTATTGCTGAGATGCGCACAGGTGAGGGAAAGACTTTGGTGGCTACTTTGCCAGCTTATTTGAATACATTATCTGGGCACGGTGTACATATTGTTACTGTTAATGATTATCTTTCTCGTCGTGATGCTGTTTGGATGGGACAGATTTATGATTTTTTGGGTTTAACAGTGGGAATTATAAATCATGAAAGCTCTTTTCTTTATGATGCCAAACATATTTCTAATGAGGAAATAGCTTTAAAGGAAGATAAGGAGCAGGACGAACTTGGTTCATATAAAGTGATTTATGATTTTTTAAAACCTTGTACTAGGCGTGAAGCTTATGCGGCGGATATTACTTATGGTACCAATAATGAATTTGGTTTTGATTACTTGCGGGATAATATTGAATATGCAGAAAAAGATTTGAGGCAGAGAAATTTGCCTGCGCAGGCAGGGTATAATTTTGCAATTGTGGATGAAGTGGACTCTATTTTAATAGATGAAGCCAGGACACCGCTAATTATTTCTGCTCCTACTGCTGAATCTGGCGATTCATACCTTAAATTTGCCGATATTGTAAAATCTTTTAAAAAAGACGAGGATTTTACAGTTGACGAGAAGCTTAAGGCTATACAACTTACTGATGCCGGAATTTCTAAAGCTGAGAAAGCTCTTGGTTTGGAAAATATTTATACGGATGCGGGAATCAAATATGTGCATCATTTGGAAACAGCTACCAGAGCAAAAGCTTTATTTGAGAAAGACACTGATTATGTAATAAAGGATGATGAAGTAATAATTGTGGATGAATTTACAGGCAGGCTTCAACCAGGTAGAAGATGGTCTGAAGGTTTACATCAGGCTATTGAAGCCAAAGAAGGGGTTAAAATCCAAAAGGAGTCTAGGACCTTTGCTTCTATTACTTTTCAAAATTATTTTCGTCTTTATAAGAAACTGGCTGGTATGACGGGAACAGCGCTGACTTCTGAAGAAGAGTTTTATAAGGTATATCATATGGAGACTTTTTCTATTCCA
Organism: uncultured Candidatus Saccharibacteria bacterium; assembly: GCA_964448325.1. Taxonomy (GTDB): domain Bacteria; phylum Patescibacteriota; class Minisyncoccia; order Phycocordibacterales; family GWA1-40-21; genus CAIJXO01. The sequence continues at coordinate 2,221 of CAYUVX010000045.1, read as the reverse complement.
ACCAATAAAGAAATAAAAAGGCTAGATAAAAATGATCTAATTTTTCAAACTGAACATGGTAAATTTCTAGCTTTGGCAAAAATGGCCAAAGAATTGCAACAAAAAGGTCAGCCGATTCTTATTGGAACGGTTTCGATTGAGAAGAATGAAATTTTATCTGATTATTTGACCCGAGCGGGAGTAAAGCATAGTGTCTTGAATGCTAAGAATCATGAAAAAGAAGGTGAAATTGTAGCTCAGGCTGGGCAAAAGGCTGGTGTGACGGTTGCCACGAACATGGCTGGCCGAGGGGTAGATATCAAGCTTGGTGGTTTGCCTTTTGATAAAGAAAAATATGAAGAAGTAAAAAAGCTTGGGGGTTTGTGCGTGATTGGTACCGAACGTCATGAAGCTAGAAGAATAGATAATCAGCTTCGAGGGCGAGCCGGTAGGCAAGGTGATCCTGGGGAAACACAATTTTATGTTTCGCTTGAGGATTCTTTGATGAGAATATTTGCTTCGGATACTATAAAGAAATTAATGGGGCGTTTTGGTTTGGCAGAGGATCAGCCAATTGAGAATTCCTTGATTACCAGATCATTAGTGACAGCACAAACAAAGATTGAAGGTTTTAATTTTGATGCTAGGAAACACGTTTTGGAATATGATGATGTTTTAAATTATCAAAGAAAATTAGTATATGATCGGCGCCGAGCCGTACTTTTGGGTAATAAGGAAATAGTTCAGGCTAAATTGGACGAAGTATTAGCTGGTGATTTGAATATGACAAAAATAGTGGAGGAGAAGATAAAGCTAATGGGAGAGGAGGAGTTTTATCGGATAGCTAAAATTTTGTTATTACAATCTATTGATATGTTTTGGGTGGATCATTTGGAAATTATGGATTATACTCGTTCCTCGGTAAATTTGCGTGCCTATGGTCAGCGGGATCCCCTGGTGGAATATAAAAAAGAAGGCTTGCGTTTATTCAAAGAAATGAATGAAGCAGTGGATGAACAGATTTTGAAAATTTTACCAAATATTGGCGCTGGTGCTTATCAGAGACAGGAACAGGAATTAAAAGATACTCAAAAGCATATGGTTTTGGCTGGCGGTGGGGATGTAAATAAGGATGGTGAGAAAAATCCGACCCCACGTCGCCAAGAAGGCTCTGCGGGGCAAAGCAAAGTTGGCCGTAATGATCCCTGTCCTTGTGGAGCGAAAAAAGCTGATGGTACGCCGATTAAATATAAACATTGTCATGGCGCTTAATTTCTTTAAGAAAAAAATAAAAGTCGCTGTTCATTCTGGTAATTTCCACGCTGACGATATTTTTTCAGTTGCTGTTCTGTCCTTATCTTTGGGATATGTACCCACGATAATCAGGACGCGGGATATGGAGAAAATCCGAAAAGCTGATTATATTTTAGACGTAGGCGGAGTAAATGATCCAAAATTGAATAGTTTTGATCATCATCAAATAGGCGGAGCGGGATTGAGACCAAACGGAATTCCTTATGCTACTTTTGGTTTAGTTTGGAAGGAATTTGGTGAGAAGATCTCCGGTTCAAAGGAAGTGGCTGAGATAATCGAGAAAAAATTAGTAATTGCTGTGGATGCAGACGATAATGCTATGGAGGCCTGCGGAAATTTTCTCTGTGAAGCTCGTCCTTATACTATTTCTGATTATATTATTTATAAAAATTCAACTTGCGAAATAAAGAAACAGGATAAAGTCTTTAGAAAATTAGTAGACTTAGCTAGGGATATTATAAAAATGGAAATTAAAATTGCTGAAAACTTTTTGATTGATCATAGAAAAGTAGAAGAAGCGTATCAAAACAGTAAGGATAAGAAGTTAATCATCTTGGATCAAGATTATGATTGGAATGGAATTTTATCTGATCATAGTGAGCCACTTTTTGTTATAAAGCCAGATTCAAAAATTAATGCTTGGAAAATATATGCCGTTAAAGTTAAAGGTGAAAGATTTAAAAATCGGGTGGATTTGCCACTTAGCTGGGCCAGTAAAAAGGACCAGGAATTTGTAAATATTACCGGTGTGATTGATGCTATTTATTGTCACCATCAAAGATATATGGCTATTGCTAAATCAAAAGAAGGGGCAATAAAATTAGCAGAATTAGCTTTAAAAGAAGCAGAAAAATAATATGGCATTTATTGATGAATTAAAATTACATATCAAGGCTGGTAATGGAGGAAACGGCGTAGTGCGCTGGCT
>CAYUVX010000044.1:0-5224 GCA_964448325.1 uncultured Candidatus Saccharibacteria bacterium | reverse complement strand
AATAATGTATGGTAAGTTTGTAAATGATTTTATTAGTTTTATTGTGCTTGCTGCTGTGGTTTATTTTGGTATTAAGAAAATAGGTTTGGATAAATTAGATAAACCGAAACAGTAATGTATCAACCGTCAAAAAAAATATTAGAAAAATATGCGGATGTTCTGATTAACTTTGCTTTTAACTCTGGCCTAGGAGTTAAAAAAAATGAAGTGGTTTTACTTCAGGTGCCAGAAAGTGCCAAGCCTTTACTGATAGAATTATATCGGGCCGTTTTAAAAGCCGGGGCTCACCCTATAATTCAATATATTCCTGATGGTATGAGCCGAGAATTTTTCAACTTTGCCAATTTAGAACAGATAGCTTTTTTTCCGGCTAAATATTTGAAGGGGAAAATAGATGAATTGGACCATATGGTGGGTATTATAGCTGACACAGATAAACATGAACTGGAGGGAATTGACCCTAAGATGATTATGGAAAATTCCAAGGCTTTTAAGCCATATATAGATTGGCGTAATAAAAAAGAAAATTCTGGTAAATTTACCTGGGTATTGGCACTTTATGGCACTAAGGCTGGAGCAAAAGAGGCAAAACTAAGCGAAAAGGAATATTGGGAGCAAATAATAAAAGCCTGTTTTTTAAGCGATAAGAATCCCGTTAAAACTTGGAGGAAAATTTCTAGCGAGATAGAACGAGTAAAAAATAAATTAAATAATTTAAAAATAGAAAAAGTAAGAATTGAAGCTAAGAATACAGATCTTATTATTGTCCTAGGTAAAAATAGAAAATGGATGGGGGGCGGGGGGAGAAATATTCCTAGCTTTGAAATATTTATCTCTCCCGATTGCCGATATACCGATGGGCATATCTTTTTCTCTGAGCCACTTTACCGTTATGGGAATCTGATAGATGATGTGTATTTGGAATTTAAGGAAGGGCGAGTTATAAAAGCTATTGCCAAGAAAGGAGGAAAGGTTTTACAGGAAATGATAAAAAATAAAAACGCTGATATGATAGGGGAGTTTTCTTTGACGGATTCTCGAATCTCAAAAATTACTAAATTTATGGCTGAGACATTATTTGATGAAAATATGGGTGGAAAGTATGGTAATACACATATTGCTTTGGGTAGTGCTTATAAGGATTCTTTCCCGGGAGATCCCAATAAAGTAAAAAAGGGGGAGTGGAAAAAGATGGGATATAATGAATCTGTAGTGCATACAGATATTGTTAGTACGGAAAATAGAAAAGTAACGGCCTGGTTACCAAATGGTAAAACTTTAGTTATTTATAATAATGGCAAGTTTACTATTTAGTTATTTATTAATGATGGCTTATAAGGCATTTTTCTGATATACATAGTGGCATGGTAAAAGAAGATACAATACTGAGATTTGAAGATGTCTCATTTGGCTATAGTGAAAATTACCCCCTACTTGAGAAGATTAGTTTTTCCTTACGCCGAGGAACTAAAACTACTATTATGGGGCAAAATGGTTCTGGTAAAAGTACTTTATTCAGCCTTATTATTGGTACTTTAAAACCAGAGGCGGGGATTATCAATGTAGTCAATGGAATCTCTATTGCCCTTTCTCGACAGGTAATTCCTAGGGAGCAATTAGACTTGAGCGTGCGTGAATTTTTTACTCCCTATGCGAAAGCTTCAAAAGGTCAGGCGCAAATGTATAATTTTGATAAAAAGATAGATGAGATTTTGGAAATCGTGAATTTAAAAGGCCATGTAGATGTTCACGATAGAATAATAAGGTCATTTTCTGGTGGTCAGCAAGCTAGACTGCTTTTAGCTTCGGCCTTGATTCAAAACCCTGACTTGCTTCTTTTGGATGAACCAACAAACAATTTAGATAAAGATGGTATTGCTCATCTGACAGACTTTTTGATTAATTATTCTAAAACAGTTTTGGTAATTTCTCATGATTCTCATTTTTTAAATTCATTTACAGATAATGTTTTATATTTGGATGTTTTTACTAGAAAAATAGAGCAGTATGCCGGTAATTATACAGATGTAAAGGATCAGATTATGGCTAGGATGGCGAGGGAAAATAGAAAAAATGCTTTATTACTTAAGGAAATTCAAGCCAAAAAAGATCAAGCAAATGCCTTCGCTATGAAGGGGGGAAACCTAAGGGCAGTAGCAAAGCGGATGAGAGAAAAGGCCGAGGAGCTTGAGGAAGAGAAAGTGGACGTGAGAAGAGAGGATAAGACGATCCGGGAGTTTATTATTCCTGCTCAGGCAGACTTATCCGGGGAAATTATTCATATCACTAGTTTTAAAACGATTAAGACAAGTAAAACTTCTAAAAGAAAAACAGATATAAAACTTAGAAAAAATCAACATCTATTATTAACTGGGCCAAATGGTATTGGTAAAAGTACTTTACTTGAAATCATAGCAAAAAACGAAGTAGAAGGAACAAAAATATCAGCCGGTGTAAATATAGGTTATTATAGACAGGACTTTTCAACATTAAATTTTGAGGATACTGTGTATCAGTCGCTTTCGGAAGTTTCAAAACAAATATCCGAAGAAGTCATGAGAAGTACGGCCGCTGGGTTCTTGATTACTGGTGATATTATGCATAATAAAATAGGGAATTTATCTGAAGGGCAGAAAGGGCTAGTAGCCTTTGCTAGGCTAGTATTACAAAAGCCGGGGTTATTGATTTTAGATGAACCAACAAATCATATAAATTTTCGCCATATTCCTATTATTGCTGAAGCCTTAAATAAATATGAAGGCGCCATGATAATAGTAAGTCATGTTCCTAGTTTCATCAGTAAAATACGTATTGATTATACTTTGGATATGGGGAAGTAAAAGTTCCTTTTATTCTTTTGTGGGCGGTGAGGGATTTGGACCCCCGGCATCTTCAACGTCAATGAAGCGCTCTACCACTGAGCTAACCGCCCATAATGTAAACTATCCTACATTATTTTTCTAACTTTTCAAATATTTATAAATATCCTCGACGGCTTTGACAGCATCACCAACAGCGATGTTGTTTTGCCTGTATAGGCCATCTGTACAATCACCGGCAGCCCAAATACCTGAAACGCTAGTCTTTTGGGTTTGGGGATCTGTTATTACTTCTTCTCTGTTATTTAATTTTACTAAATTTTTAACAAATTCTACGGAGGGGTTTGCTCCTATTTCCACAAAAATTCCTTGGACTGGAAGCTCTATTGTTTCATCGGAAGATTTATTTTTATAAACAAGTCCAGAAACGAATTTATCGCCCTTGATCTCAAGTAAATCAATATTTGTAATACCTTTAGCCTTAGGATCAGAAAAGACTTTTTCTATCATAATAGGTTCAGCACGAAATTCACTTCTCTGTATAATAGTAACTGTTTTAGCATAAGCAAGAAGCTGTGTAGCTGCCTCAAAGGCACTATTTCCACCACCAATTATAGCTATATCCATACCACCATACATTGGTCCGTCACAGGTGGCGCAATAGCTTATTCCTTTACCATCATAAATATCAGCTCCGATAATATTAAGTTTTCTTCTAATACTACCTGTTGCAATTAAAACTGTTTTGCTGAAATATTCTCCTTTAGTGGTTTTAATTAAAAAATTATCATCAATTTTTTCAATTTCTTTTACAATTTCTCCTTCTTTAATTCCGATTTCATTGGAATAATGCTTCAAATGATCCTCTAGTTTTTTTGCTAAATTGTCGCCAGAAATTGATTTTTCACCAATCCAATTTTGAATGTCACCCGCAACAGCACTTTGGCCACGAAAATGCTCTGTAATTAATAGAGTTTTCATTTTCTTTCGAGCAGCATAAATACCACCAGCGACACCTGCCGGCCCACCACCAATAATTGCTAAATCAAATATTTCATTCATAGTGTTATCTTACCATGATTATTAATTTCGTAAAATCCCCACAGAAAACTCCTGAAACGATTAGTCTTCGTTAATTGGAAGGAGTTATTCTGTGGGGATTTTTCTATTTCTTTTGTCTTCTCAAAAAAGCGGGAACAGCACCCCAGTCGCTATCATCATCAAAATCATTTTTAATGTTTTTCTTATCTTCAATTATTGGCTGACTAGATGAACTTTCTACGTGGATTTCTTTTTCATTATTATTTCCGCCGAAGCCACCAAAAATTTTACTTTTTTTGTCATCTTCTTTTCCTTTTTCATCCGTTATATTTTGGAATAGAGATTTTTTATTTGTAATATCAGAAAAACCAGAAGCAATAACTGTTATCTTTAATTCATTTTTCTTTAATCTTTCATCATGAACCGTACCAAATATCACTTTGGCATTCGGGTCAATTGATTCGGTGATAAGCTTGGCCGCATCTTGGATTTCAAACATTGTTAAATCATCGCCACCAGCAATAGAAAAGAGTACTCCTTTAGCCCCCGCCACAGATAATTCAAGTAATGGGGAATTGATAGCTGCCTTGGCCGCCTCGGTGGCTCTATTTTCACCACTAGCCAAACCGATTCCCATCAAAGCGGAACCAGCATCTTCCATCACCGCACGAATATCAGCAAAGTCTGTGTTTATAATTCCCGGCATAGTAATGAGGTCAGAAATACCCTCCACCGCTTGTTTCAAAATATCATCACACATGGAGAAAGCTTGCTTGGCAGTAGTTTCTCTGGAGATAGTTGATAATAATCTGTCATTCGGAATAACGATAAGTGCATCCACCCCCTTGCGAAGTTCTTCCAAACTTTGTTCTGCTATTTTCATTCTTTGTATACCTTCAAAAAAGAATGGCTTGGTCACAACACCAACAGTTAATATTCCCATTTCTTTTGCCACTTTTGAAATCATTGGTCCACCACCAGAACCGGTACCACCGCCAGCCCCATAAGCAATAAATACCATATCCGCACCCTTGAGTGCCTCTTGAATTTCTTCTTTAGTTTCTTCTGCTGCTCTCTTTCCTAATTCTGGATTCATACCAGTACCCAAGCCTCGGGTTAAATTTTTACCAATATGGATTTTCTTTGAGGCGTGAGAATTATGTAAATCCTGAGCATCAGTATTTATAGCAATAAATTCAACCCCCTTTACTTTAGAGTTGATCATATGATTCGTGGCATTTTTCCCTGATCCACCAATACCAATAACTTTGATTCGGGCGAAAGCTTCAACTTCTGGTTTTATTTGAGGCATAATGAAATATGGCTGAACTGATTTCAGCAAATTAAACTAATAAATTATTAAA
>CAYUVX010000043.1:0-5338 GCA_964448325.1 uncultured Candidatus Saccharibacteria bacterium | reverse complement strand
ATAAACTTTTATTTGATATTTCCTATGACCAATTTATAGAGCGCTTTGACCAGCTATGGCTATTGTCAAAAACAGCGTTTAGTGAAAATTTACTCGATAAAGAGGCAGAAAAAATTGGCAAGAAACTACAGAGGGTTTCCGTAGGAACACTACTTTATAAAGATTTGAATGAATGTAGAAATATTTTAACGAAAGATTTATCCCAATGGAATGGAAAAGTACCAAAAGACCTACTTGATGAAGGTGTTCAGAAGATACTTGATAGGCTCATCTTTATACGCGTAGCTGAAGATAGGGGGATTGAACAACCAACGCTTCGACCTTTAATTCGCCAATGGGAAACTAGGAAAGATAAAGACAAAATTCCTCTGTATAAATCAATGATTGCTAAATTTCGTGAATTAAATGATATTTATAACTCGAATCTTTTTTCGCCTCATCCATTTGAGGGATGGCAAGACTACAGCGATGCCACAAAAAGGGTAGTAAACATTCTTTATGGGGTAAGTGGATATTATGAATATGATTTTAAGGTGATACCAGCCGATGTTTTAGGTGCTGTCTATGAAAATTATTTAGGGTATCGCCTCTCTCAATCGAAAAAAGGAATGACCATTAGCAAAGATGCCAAAAAGAGAAAAGAACACGGTATTTACTATACTCCAACTTTTATTGTTGACTACATTGTTAAAAATGCCCTTCAACCTGTTTTGGATAAGTGTAAAAGTGTGGCAGATTTAAAGAAAATTAAAGTTTTAGATCCGGCCTGCGGTTCCGGTTCTTTTTTAATTAAGGCCGTCGAAGTTATTTATAATAAATATAGAGAATTTGGGAATAAGGGTGGTGTTTATACAAAACTTACTATTCTTCTTGAAAATATTTTTGGGGTTGACCTCGATCCTCAAGCAGTAGAAATTGCCCGCCTCAATCTACTGATAAATGCTCTTGATAAAAGAATGGAACTTCCAGGTTTGGAAAAGAATATTAAAAACGGAAACTCTTTAATTTCAGGGACGGACCAAGAACTAGAAAAGTATTTTGGTAAAAACTTTAGAGACAAAAAACCATTTAATTGGAAAGAAGAATTTCCGGATGTTTTCAAGCAAGGCGGCTTCGACGTAGTCATTGGCAATCCACCGTATATTGATTCTGAAAGTATGACCAAAACAATGCCTCAAGAACGAGAATATATTAATAATCATTATCTTTCGGCAAAAGGAAATTGGGATATATTCTGTGTGTTTATTGAAAGGGCTTTGAATTTGTGTAGAAATAACGGTTTTCACAGTTTTATTTTGCCCAACAAACTATTATCTGCAAAATACGCACAAGATATTCGGAAAATTCTTGAAAAAAACCGTATTTGCAAAATCAGGGATTACTCAAGAACAAAAGTATTTGATGTTTCAGTTTATCCAATAGTTTATATCGTACAAAAAACAAAACCAAAAGGTCGTATAGCCATTGAGAATGTTAGAGAAGTTGATGGTCAACAGAAAGTTGAAACCTACGAGATAGATTATAAAAAGTTGCAAAATGGGAATTGGGTATTGGACGAAGATGGAGGTAAACAGACCGTTAGAATACCGAGAGATTTAGGCAAAACAATCAATTTAGAAAAAATAGCTTTAGTAACTGGTGCAGCAACCGTTGCCGAAGCTTATATATTAAAAGATTTAATTGAAGAAGAAAAAGAAAAATACAAGGTAATAAATAGTGGAACTATTGACCGTTTTGAATCTTTATGGGGGCAAAAAGAAATGAGATATTTAGGCAAAACATTTTTAAAGCCAACTATTTCTGAAAGCGCTCTAAAAAGAGTGGCTCAAAATCGTCTAAACCAAACAGTTAATCCGAAAATAGTTATGGCAGGAATGACTCTTAGGCCTGAATGTGTATTTGATAAAACCGGTGCGTACCTTGCCGCAAAATCAACCACTGTCATCATACAGCCCGCTTGCGACTTCCGTGTACTTCTCGGGATTCTTAATAGTAATCTTGTATTCAATTTTCTGAGAAATAGATTTAAGGGGAATGTTTTACAGGGAGGGTATCTGCGTTTAGGACCACCGGAAATTAAAGAAGTTCCTATGCCCAAGATATTGTTAGACAATAAAGATTCACAAAGTCAACTTACAAAATTAGTTGATAAAATATTGCGACTGATCGACTCTTTACATAAAAACGTTAAGGGATCAGAGATGTGGCTCAAGATAAAATCAGAAATTGAAAGGGCTGACAGGGAAATTGACGAAGAAGTTTATAAACTATACGAGCTTACACCGGAAGAAATTAAAATTATAGAAGGTAGGGATGGGAAACTTATTTAATCCCAATTATGAACTAACAATACAAGGTTTTAGCGCCTTTGCTGGAGCATTTTTTGCTTTCTTATTTCTTAGGTTGGCCGAGTTTTTGTCAAAGCTATACCAACGGCAAGTGAAACACTATAATTCCCTTGTTATTCTCGAAACTCAGTTAAATGAGATAGGCGGTATCATCCACGACAATTTGTATATTCTCCCTAATTTTATCCGTGTAATTAAGTCAGGGGATGTTTATTTTAATAACTTACGTCCGATCCCCATTGATAAGACTCATTATGAAAATCTTTACGATTTAACCATTCTTAATGAGCTTTTTACTTATAACTACCAAGTTAGAAAACTCAATGACGACATGGAAACCGCTTCTGTGGGTTACCAAGATATTAAGAACGCCTTAATTCAAAAGAACATCACCCACCAGGATTATATTGTCAACGCAAACATTCTAGCCGAAAATTTAAAGCAGATCGAAATGTTTCTTTCTGATTTAGAGGAAAGGACAGTTAAGTTGTTGGCAAGGATACGAGTTCAAATGAAATATGATAAGCCTCTAGGGACCAGAATTATGTCAGTTTTTATCCGTTCTTACGGAGCAAGCCTAAATGAAAAAGAAATCAAAAAAGAAGAAGAAAAGTTAGATCAAGAAATTAAAGAAACAAAAACAAAAAGCCAAAAGGAGATCGAAGAAGTACTAAAAAAATACAGAACCCAAAAATCATAATGAAAAACGATATTTTCCAAGAAGCTGAACAGAAAACTTCTCAACTACTAACCGCTCTTAATAATGTCCAGGGATACTTTCTTACACCGAAAGTTCCAAAATCACTACTTAATGCTGGATTAACCTATTATAAAGGCGTTGTTGTCCCTCTAAACTTAGTCTCCCATAGATACATATTTGAGTATTACGAAATTGGCTTTTGGGATACTTTTGTTGCCCTTTGTGAAAAGGTATATGAAGAAAGGGAAGCTGTATTGAGTGAGTTTGCTTTCAGAACATTGTTGGAGATGGGCATTGACGAGAGTTTCATATTGTTTGATCCTTTCGTTGAGGCGACAGATAAAAAGAAGTATATTTTGTTAAAGATTCTTACCGACTATGGCTCTATTGAAACATCCATGCAATCGTTTTTTAACCAATGGTTTAATCGACTTATAATTGACCATCGTACGTTTATAAACCAACACTTTTCTGAAAAGCAAAAGGCTTTAATTAAATCCTTCGAAGACGCATTGAATAATAAACAGGAGGACATTTTTACAAAAACGCTAATCTCAACGAGACGGCTTTGTATGCGAATGAAAGACCAGATTATCTCTAAACACGAAAAAGCTGGTCATATTATCATTTCTAATTCTCTAAAAAGAATGAAGTCTGGAGAAGCTCATACTATTCACGGAAACATCTTTCTACTCCCTCATCGTCTAAACAAGCAACCCAAAGAAAATCACCTTTTTAGGGTATTTATGTACCTTTTTTATTCAGGAATAGAAGCGTTAACAAGAGTAGTCCCCTTTCTTAAAAACGAAGAATTAGCCAAAAAGACCGACCCAATCCTGAATGAGCTTCGTGGGTTTAAGACAAAACTTGCGAGCGAATGGGGAAGGTTTAGTAAAGCTCAAAGTATTACAGAAGACTAACACTGAAGTGTGGTGGATAGTTAATAGAACATATTGATTTATTAATATCTATACTGGACTTATTTAAAAATTACCAGCATTGTTTTTTGTCAATATAAATTTGTATTGGACAAATCTATGAAAGAGGAAAAAGAGTATGAGTAGAGTATCTTTAAATCCAAAGTATTTGGATAGTTATGCTAAGGAACTTGCCGGGAAATTTCGAAGAATTAACCATCTCACTTCTACCGGCAGAGTAGCTATTGGAAATTACCATGAGCAGATACTAAAGGTGGCTATTCAAAATTTCTTATCAAGTAGATATTCAATCAAAACTGGTTATATATATTACGATGAAAATAATATTAGTAATCAAATAGATCTGATGATAATTGATGAAAATTACTCCTTTTCTTACTTATTTCAAGAAGGTGACTTCGCTATAGTAAAGCCTGATAGCGTCATTTGTGCTATCGAAGTTAAATCGGTTCTCAATAAAAAAGCGTTTGAGGATGCTGTATTAAATATTGTGAGAGCAAAAGAAATTAAGCAAAAAACATTAACGGGTTCTCTGGGCGGTTTTGTTTTTGGTTATGATAGTCCTACTACTTCAAATAAATGGTTAGAAAATTCCTTCAGATCTAAGAAGTTTACAGAGATTAAAAGCAAAGAAGAATTTTGGCCAAATGTAATCTTCTTTTTTAATAAAGCAGAGCTATTGATGTTTGATTCACAAGGTCGTCAAGATAAAAATAAGAATAAATATTACTTAAGATTGTATAAAGATACCTGTCTAAGCGGGGCTGAACATCTCGACATAAATCAATCATATAAATTGTCGGTATTTATCAGTTGGATATTGGCAGGGTTGGGTGGAAATGAAATTGCCGCAAGCAGCCGTTTTGTAGAAAATAATTTTTCCCAACTGGTAGATCACACAAATCAGAAGCTAGGAATTGATGGATTTCGTTTTCTAGAAGAACGAGTTCTAAGGGAACCAATTGATTGAAAATATGTTAAATAATGATGTATTAGCTGAACATCCGGTTTATGTTTCTGTTTTTTCCCACTCTCCACTCCTAATCCCTGCTTTTTCAAAACGTTTTCCTTCTTAGTTTATTCTTCTCCCCTCAAATCAATCCTATGATAATGTGATCCGGGTGGAACATGGTCGTCTTTAACTTCAGTCGTTGTGTAAAGCTGATAGTATCTTTTCCCTTTAATTTCTAAATAACCGTAATCCGGATTGTCTTCTCTTGGTTCAAAGACAAAGCGGATATTTACTTGGCTTCGGGCAACAAAATAGGAAGTTAGCGCCGAGATGAGAATAATTAGAGCTAAACCTAAAACTATTAAGAGAGTTTTTTTTATTTTACCTCCTTTCTCGGTTC
>CAYUVX010000042.1:0-5364 GCA_964448325.1 uncultured Candidatus Saccharibacteria bacterium | reverse complement strand
TCTTCAATCTCCTTATTTTTTAATAATTTTAAAATCAGTACACCAATTATAATTCCAAATATCCCAGACAAAAATCCTTGCATGAAAATGCCCCAAACAGTATTGATATTCAAAAAATTATCAAAAATATTCAAACCCAGATAAGCAGTAAAACCCATCACTACCGAAGCAGAAAAGCTATGGAAAAGAGTATTTCGTAAGGATTTGGTAAAGCCAGTAAACTGTTTATTAAAATATAGCCACAATAAAATACAATTTATAAATACGGCCAGGCTATATCCCAAAGGCAACATTAAAACCGTCGTCCCAGAAATATCATTTACCCGGAACAGGGATTCAATAAAATATTGGAAAACTAAATGCACCTGAAAAAGCTTAACAAATAAATATGAAAAACCAATTATAAAAAAACCAGAAATGCTACCAATGATCAAAGGGATCTTTGTATTCCCCATGGCATAATACCCCCGCACCAAAAGTAAAATCAAACCTTGGGCCAAGGCTGAAAAAGCAAATAAAGCCAAAGCGGCTGCTGTTAACCTAGTATTATCCCAGTTAAACTCACCAGCCCCTAAAATAGTTCGAACAATTTGCGCACGCAAAACAATAAATAAAATGGATACCGGTATGGACCAAAAGATAATATGCCGGGCCGAAGTAATAATTTCCGCTAAAAACTTATCCTTTTGCCCCATGGTAAAATGTTTTGCTAAAGTAGGAAAAGCCGCAATAGAATAACTGACACCAATAATAGATAAAGGTACAGATTGTAAATTAAGGGAAAAATTAAAAACTGCTACTGAACCTTCCTTCATAAAAGTGGCCATAGCTATAAGAAAAATAGTGGTTATTTGCGTAATACCCAATGTAAAAGTTCGCGGGACGGATAATAGCATTACTCGCCGAATACCCGAAAAATCAATTTTAAATTTAAAGAGAGGAAACATTCCCTGTTTTATAACAAAAGGAATCTGAATTAATAAATGTAATAAGGCACCAAGCACGACACCAAAAACCAAACCTTTTAGTCCAAAAATCGGATAAAGAACGATTATTCCTAAAATTATTCCTAAATTATAAGCCAAAGGGCTAAGAGAATAAATAACAAAACGTTTGTAGACCTGAGTAATACTACCAAAGAAATTTGAAAGACCTAATAATATTGGTGACAAAAGAAGAATACGAGTTAAGACAATAAGCTCTGGAAAATCTGTGGTAGAAAAACCAGGGAAAATTCTTGGTATCAAATATGGCACTAATAAAAAGGCCAGGGCACTGACTGCAAAAATTAATAAAAAGAAAAAAGAAAAAATATTGTCAATAAATTTCTTCCCCTCCTCGGCACTAATATTTACCTTTTCAATAATGAAAGGCACTAAAACGGAGATAGCCACCAGAGAAGCCACTGTCACAAAAATGAAATCCGGAATTCGGAAAGCCGAATAATAAAGATCCAAAGCATGTCCGGCACCAAAAGTGGAAGCCAATAATCGGTCACGAATCAAAGCCAAAACTTGTGATAATAGAGCAAAAAAACCAAGCAAATAAGCCGCTTCATGCAGGCCATTTATTTCCTTATTAAATAAACTGAATATTTTCTTCACCATTTACCCGGTCATTATACAGTAAATCCCTCATTTCAACAAAATTTAGTTTTTATTATTCAAATATTTACCGGCGATACTCAAAGCAAAAGATGGAAGAATTACAAAAACTGTGGCAAATAAAAGCCTGATTAAAATCTCACTTAAATTTGAATCCGGCTTGTCTGGGCCAGACCCAGTAAGCACTACCAATATTCCAATAATTCCAAATACTATTGAGGCATATATAAAAATTTGTGTTGCTACTTTTTGCATAATACTAATACTACACCCATGCAAAACTTTTTACAAACTATATATATTACCATTTAGACTGGATTTATTTTGATTTTTATGTTATGATTATTTTACCTCCGTATTGGATGATTGCTCCAGCTTTCGGGCTGGGGAGGAAAGTCCGAACACAGCTCCGCGCAAGTGGAGAAATAGGTAGCGGGTAATCCCCGTCTGGCGCAAGCCAAGAGGTGACCACAGAAACGCTCAAAGCGAAAGCCGAGAGCACCCCGAACGCAAGTGAGGGGTGAAGTCTGCCGTAAGGCAGGAATGCAACGACTAAATCCTTACCCCTGTGCAAGGTCGTGTCCCGAAGTAAAATTCGGGAAGTGCCGCTTGAGCCATTGAGTAATCACTGGCCCAGATAAATGATCATCCATCCCGAGATTTTTTCGAGGGAGGACAGAATTCGGCTTATAGATACGAAGGTATTATGCAAAATCGCTCCCCGAAGGGGCGATTTTGCTTTATATGTAAACACCTCAACGGCGTTGAGTTGTTTAAAGACAGTAGTTCAAGGCCTAGCCTTGGTATTCTTTTAAAATTTATAAGAAAGTCGGACCTTAAAGAGCGGGCCAAAATAAAATTAATGGTGGCTGACCCCATTCCCTATTCATTACCAAAAAATTTGACAACAAGCCAAAAATATGTATATAATATATGCGGAGCTTGAATACTGTCGTCAACCTGCGGTTTAATTACCGCAAAACAGAAAGAAGGGAGAAGGTATGGACTGTACAGAAAAATGTGGTGGTGAAGTCGACATGACAAAAGAGGTCTCAATCCAGGTCGGCTGTGCCTCTTTTGGCCCGGACCCCGAAATTTGCACACTAAACTTGTATAATTTATCAATTTAACTAATATACAAGGTATATGAAAAGACAAAAAATCGCTCCCGAAGTAAAGGAGCAAATTATTAATCGTATTAAAAATGAGGGTGTTAGTGTTATGCAAGCCGCTGCCGATCATGGTATCGCCGAAGGTACCATCTACACCTGGATCGCCAAGAAGGTTGAAGGTGGTCCAACGGTTTCTGAAATTATTCGTCTCAAAAAAGAGAATGCTCAACTTTTTCAATTGCTGGGTGAAATTACCCTTAAGCTGTCCGAAACCCAAAAAAAGAAATGATTTCTCAAAGTGAGAACACCAAAACTTTTCGGGCCAGAGAGTTAGGTGTCTCACGACGAAGTCTCTACTACAAACAAAAGAAACCAGATCAGGATTGGCAATTAAAATGCCGAATTGAGGAAGCGTTGCGAGAGTTTCCCAGTTACGGTTCCAGACGCCTAGCTATACACCTGAATCTTAATCGAAAAAGGGTCAAACGGGTGATGCATATTTTTGGGATCAAAGCCTATCGTCGTCGGGGTCGTAAATACAGAAAGACTAAGAATATCAAGGTGATTTACCCCAATCTTCTCATCACCACGTATCCGGCTTACGAGAACCATATTTGGGTATCTGATTTCACTTACATTCCGTTTCAAGGCAAGACGGTTTACGTGGCAACAGTTGAAGACCTGTTCACTAGAAAAATTGTCGGCATGTCGGTTTATACCAATCACGCCACCCAATTAGTCCTCTCGGCTTTCCTAAATGCCATTCACACCAACTCTCGTCCGGAGATATTTCACTCGGACAATGGCAGTGAGTACAATTCGCAGATATTTATCGAGGCTTTGCAAAATGTTGGCGTTCTAATTTCTCGCTCGGCACCAGGTTGTCCATGGGAGAATGGTTACCAGGAATCTTTTTATTCACAGTTCAAGATTGATCTGGGTGATCCGACCAGATTCAAAACCTTAGGCGAGTTAGTCTATGAAATTTATCAAACCATTTATCGTTACAACAATTCTAGAATCCACTCGGCTCTCAAAATGTCGCCAGTTAAATTTGCACTTTTGAGTGCAGAGAGCTATACTCTAGCTAACAAGGATGGTGTGCAATGAAAGGGGTCCAGTACATAGCTAGATCAAAAAAGGCAATCACGTCTTCAACAGAGATTGGAATCTTGTTTTGTGGATTATGTGGATCCTGTGGATTAAAGGCATTGGCAGTTGAGGGATCAATTGGAGAAATCTCAGATAAATCACTCATTACAATTTCGTCTGCACCCAAAGCAATCATCGTACCAGCGCTATGAGCCTTATAAGGAATAATAACGGAAAAAATGTCACAATATTCACGAATCATGGAAACAAGCCTCCAGGGCACCATAGTATCACCACCAGCTGTGTATAAAAACAAATCTATTTTTGGCACTTTTTTACCAATTTTTCTAAGTTGTTCACTAATTAAAGGAACTACATCCATGGCTACACGAGCATTAATTGGCCCTGGGCGGTCACTAGTTACATAAGTAATAACCTTTGAGTTTCTAGTTTCTTCAATTTTTTTAATGATTTCTATTTTATTCATAGATGAAAGTATAGCATATTTTCCATCTTTTTACACCCTAAAAAGAGCCCTATTAAAAGTTACCGGTCATAGGAGGTGTTTCCCCGGCTTTCTATTTCATGAATTCTTATTATTCTCTTCCCTTCTAATACTTCATATATTATTCGATAGTTGCTAACCTTAATCCTGCGACAATACTCATATTTACCTTGCATTTTTATTCCTTCATAAGGATTCAGCGGGAGACCGTCAACCGCCTTTTCTAATCTTACGGTGATAAAGTTTGGGGCTTTTTCCATAAACTTATCCGCCTGTCTACTCGTTTCAATTGAATAATTAGGCATATGATTATTTTTTGCCCTTTTTAATTTTTTTGATGGAATATTTTTTCTTTCCCTTATCAGCCACAACAAAACCGGCATGCTTTTGGACGAGTTTCTTTTTTATTTCCTCCCATGGTACAAATTCACCTCGAGCAAATTCCTCACTAGCCTGTTTCATCCTAGCTTGGAATTTTGGGTCAGCAGACAGAGCTAAATCTTCCATCAGATTTTCATACTCATCAGCAGACATTACCGCTAGTTTTGGTTTACCATCTTCAGTGAACATATAATGATTACCTACCTTCTGAACTTTTTCCGCGATAGTAAAAATATCTTTACGGGCTTCAGTGATAGAGATAATATTTTTCATTTTTATGGTCATAATTTTAAAGTTATTGTTTCCCGAGGTGAGACCCCCGTCCGACCTTAGTCATCCGGGCGGATTTTTTCCGATTCAAGGTCTCACCTCGGGAATCTGATATGTGTACATAATAACGTACATCATAAATTAAAGCAAGCCCTAAAGTAAATTTGCTTCCTTCAGGCTTTTATAACCAGCCTTGGAGACAATAATATGGTCCAGCACATCTATACCGAGTATCTTCCCCGCTTCTATTAAGCGCTTAGAGATATCAAGATCTTCTTCTGACGGATCGGTGATACCAGATGGATGATTGTGGGCAATAATAATCTGAGCGGTGGAATAACGAATAGCTGGTTCAAATACTTCCCTAGGGTGGATCAGGCTAGCGTTCAAGGTGCCCACA
>CAYUVX010000041.1:0-5534 GCA_964448325.1 uncultured Candidatus Saccharibacteria bacterium | reverse complement strand
ATATTCTTTGATGAACCTTTCGCTGGCCTTTTCCCAGAGATGGTGCAGACAGTTTCTGGTATCCTAAAGGAACTTCGTGAACAAGGTAAAACTATCGTCCTGATTGAGCATAATATGGATCTAATCCGTGAACTTTCTGACCATGTTATTGTTATGGATAGCGGTAAACTCCTCGCCGAAGGCCTCCCCACCCACGTCCTCGCCCTCCCCGAGGTCATTGAAGCGTATTTGGGGAAATAGCTACTCAAAGGGAACCAGTTTTTTGTTCTCGATTGTCATAAGGGTTGGGAATACCTCAGCTACTCTATCTTCTGTTATGTTTATTTGACCGCTTTTACCTTCAAAACTAACTTTTTTTAATTCTATTTTAAGACATTCCGGATCATCCGCTTTCTGACCAAGGTTGTGACAACTCTCCATTCCTTTTATAAGTGTCTTTGCTATATCATAACCAAATAAATAATTTAGATCATTTACTCCGTATGCCGTAGTTAAATATTTCGTTGAGGAAGAAATAAAACTCTCCACATTATCTATGATATCTTTTACTGAACCATCACTCGTAGTAAAAACATATTTAGGTTGGAATTTTAGTTCTGCGGACTGCTTAATAAATGCTAGATCTTGTGTTGAATAGCCTAGCAGAATTACATTCTTAATATTATCAGCCTTCATTTTAGTAATTATTGTTCGAAAGTCAGTATCCTTTGGGTTGAATGAGTATTTTTTAAAACCTGCTAGCTCATTTTTAAAATGGTTAATCAGAAGGACCGTGGTGGGGTTTTCGACATAAACAATACCCAGCTGGCCTTCTAATTTATTTAACCAGATGTACTTTGATATCAGAGACGCCTCTTTTGTTGTATCAGAATATAATTTGAAGGCATATTCATTCTCCTTAGCAAACTGATCAGTAGCTGCCATGTGCATCAAGATAACCCCATCTTGTTTAGAAAGAGGATTCAGTGCGTTTATAACACCACTGAAAGCCGACATAACTATTTTTATATTTTGTGATTTATATAGCTGATAGTCACCGACGGCTAATTTTGGATCAGCTGCGTTGTCTGAAATCACTAGCTCAACTTTGTCCCCAAACATTTTTTGGCTATCAATTTCAGAAAAAGCTTTCCTTATTCCACGAGTGATATCATTACCAATATCAGCATAATTACCAGTCAAAGCTTCGGAAACTCCTATTTGGATTGTCTTAGTTTCATTAAACGGGTAAGTAAGGCTAATAATTACGGCTATTATAATAACTACTAAAATCCATACATACTTTTTCATTTTTTTATTAAATTAATCTAATTAATAATAAGTATAATGATAAATTATTCTAGATATTCGTCAATAATACTGAACATAACTATTAAATATACTTATATATTTAGCCATATTTTAATGTTAAATAGTAAATGACGACAAAATTGACGTCATTGTGAATATGTGTATAATGTAACTATGATCAGAGAAAAACAATTAGAGATGCTGGGTTTAAAACCAAAAGAAGCAAGGTTGTATTTAACGGCTTTACCTTTAGGCTATTTTACTGTCACTCAGATTGCGAATCAGTCTGGTATAAAAAGAACAACTTGTTATATTATTTTAGATGAATTAACTACTAGGGGACTAATATCAATTACCCCCAAAGGGAAAAAGAATTTATATAAAGTAGAACCACCTGAGGCTCTTATTAAACGAGCAAAGCAATCTTTAAACTATGCCGAAAAGTTTGTCCCGTTCCTCCGTCCTTTATTTAAAGAGGAAAAAGGGGCACCAGTTATTAAATTTTATCACGGGCAAAAAGGGGTACAAAATATTTATGAAGATACCCTAAGTACAAAGGAAAAAACCGTCTATTACGTTGCTTCGACAAAACAGCATATAGAAATGGCCGGTGAAGATTTTATGCGAGATTTTGTACGAAGAAGAATTGCCAAAAAAATTAAGAGTGTGTCTATTAGAATGAGAGAAGAGGAAATAGACGAGAGATTATATAAAGGAAATAAAGAGCACTTACGCGAAGTGCGCTATGCCCCTGAAGATATTTATATACCGGATACAGTGATGCTCTATTCTAATAAAGTGGCAATTGTATCTACTGCAAAAGAGAATTTTGGCTTTATAATCGAAAGTCCCGAACTCTATCAAACCCTTCTCGGTTTTTTCCAAGCCCTCTGGCGAATTTCTACTAGGAAATAATATTAAATTTTACCCCACAAAAGATTGAATTTTTCTCGTTCTGTATTGGCAATATCTTGGCTTTGGATTACCACACAAGAAAGTTCTTTATCAGAAGTAAAGAAGGCAACTTTGTCATTGTAAATAAGGAGGTTGGAGCTTATTTCTAAATAATTCGGTAGGAATTTAATTTCCCTTTGTTCTGAGTCTGCGCTTAAGGAAAGTTTTTTAGCAAAGCCATCAGAAACCATTAGTTGCTTAATTGTTATTTTCCTTTTTAGTCTCTCTGGTAAATAGGTTTTAGTAATGTATTTTTCTCCTAGGATTTCGTTCTGCAGATTGGCTGAACCAATATATAGTATTTCATGATTATAGCTCTCCAGGCTCTCTTGAAAGATTGTTATATAACCAGCCCGGCCTTTATAGTATTTTACATTTGGTGAATAAAAATCTTTTTTTTCTAATGATTCTAATTCGGGCAAGGAAACCTCTAGCTCTGATTTTATACTATCCAGTTTTGAAATTAGTTTTCTGGGAGAGATCGAGGCGTACTTCGATCCGTATTTAGTTTTGTATTCTCCCACCAACCCCCTGGTCCTTAGTTTTTCCAATATTAAATATAATGAAGTCCTTTTAATTTTAGAGGTTAGAGCGATTTGGTTCACTGTGGCATCACCCAAGGGTAACAATGCTAGATATACTTTTATCTCTTTTTCATTCAGACCCAAGTCCTTAAATATTTCAGTTGTGGTTTTTTGTATCATACTTGTCGTTTTTTATGACGTCTGCCTTATACTTATAAAATAGCATATTTCCTCTATTTTACAAGCTAATTTTCCCTTATATTTGTACGTAGTGTTTTGAACGTCATTTTTATTGGCTATTAATACTATCGGGGCATACACTGGTAGTGTTTACTAGAAGCTTTTAATTATTTAATTAAATGAATAAAAATAATAAAACTATCGCGTTTGTAGTTATTATCATTCTTATTGTAGCCGGGCTGTCATTTATTAATGGTACAAAGCCCGAAATGGGCGAAATAAGATTTGGAGCAGTGTTACCAATGACTGGATTTGGTGATTTAGGAGAGAAAATGAGCCAGGGAGCTACATTGGCTGTAAATGAGATTAATAAACAGGGGGGAGTTCTTGGTAAAAAAATAGTCTTGGATATTCAGGATGATGGGTGTGATCCAAAAACAGGTGTAAATGCGATTAAAAAACTTGTGGATATTGATAAAGTAAATATTGTAGTGGGGCCACTTTGTTCTGGTGTTGTTTCCTCTATCGCACCATACACAGAGGAAAACGGTGTTTTATTAATGCATGGGGGTATTGCTCCAAGCCTACGGGCAATTGGTGAGTATGTTTTTCGGCCAGTTCCTGGAGCTGAAATTATCGCCACGCAACAGGCTGATTTTGCCTTTCACGAGATAAATATTTCAGATTATGTGGTGATAAGCGTAAATTCAGATTTTGGAATTGGTTATTCAAATAGTTTTGTAAATGAAATAAAGAAACTAGGCGGGTCAATTATTGCTTCAGAAATATATGTTCCGGGTACTACCGATTTCAGATCAATTTTAACAAAGGTAAAATCTGATACATTTAATGGCTTACTTCTTGTGGGTAGCCCAAAGGAAATGGGCTTGATGGCTAAACAGGCTCAAGATTTAGGAATCAATAAACAAATATTTTTACCCACTTCAGCTGAGAGCCAGGATATCATCACTACAGGGGGAAGCTCTATTGAAAATGCTATTTATCCTTACGGTTTTGATCCAGAAAATTTATCTAGCCAGGAGCAGAAGAATTTTGTAAAGAATTATAAGTCGGAATATAATCAAGAAAGTAGCTGGTATTCAGCCGTGGGTTATGATGCGGTCAAAATATATGCCGAAGCTATAAAATTATGTGGCAATACCAGTTCATCTTGTCTTAAAGACAAAATTCACAATCTAGATTACTCTGGTGCGCAAGGAAATATTAAATTTGATTCAGTCGGCGACGCTCTCCTACCTTTAATCTTCAAAACTATCAAAAATGGTCAGTTTGTTTCGTATAAATAGCTATTTTTCTTTAGGCAACATTTCCCACATGATTTGCCAGACGGATTGCATCGATACCGCTATTTCTGAATCTTCTATAACAACACCCACTTTGCCGGAGAAAGAAAGCATCGCCACTTTTTTATCATAAATCATTATCTCGTTTGGGATATTATATTTCTTATTATCAAAGATTTTTACTTCACGTAAATATTTTCCATTATTTTCCAAATATTCTTGGCCAACGCCGGTTTCAGGGATTAAAACTTTAACCTTGATTTTTCTCTTGGTTCTCTTCTGAAAGTAATCTTCCAAAAAACCTTTGTCTAATACACCAGTAAGATTTTGAATATTTGTAATGTTGTAAATTATCTTTTCCTTACAACTAAGCGTATTTTCGTAAATAGTTTTTATACCTTCCGTACCGCTGTAGAAATCTATTTTGGGTTTATTTCCACTAGAGTTTTTTAAGGATAAAAGATCTGGTAAAAAATTCTTGGCCAAAGTTATTTGTCTCTCTTTTTTGGCGATAAAAGAATCTGGACTAACTACTTGGAAAAAAGTGATCTTGTCATAGGTGATTCCACCTGCCATCCCCTTGGAGGATAGCCTCTTTAATATCTCATAGGTAGTAATGCGGTTCAGGCCAGCTTCTTTGGCAATGGTACTCACTTTGTTTTTGCCACATTTTAAGCCAGCCAAATATACTTTGGCTTCCTTTTCCGTCAGATCGAAATTTTCAATAATTTGTTTAAGCATACTGTTGTAAATTATATTTACAGTAAGTCTATCATATCTTAAATATAAGTCAAATAAAGCCTATTTTAGAAAATATGAGTAGGAAATATTTACATTTAATTAGTAGTTGTATATCATTGGTTAGCGTCGGTTTAGTTATAAGTTATAAGGTTAAATAATCTCTCGATAAAACTCGAGACAAGAAATCAGATGAAAAATATATATAAAAAAGGGTTGGTAGTTACTATATTTGTAGTACTCGTTATTTTAGGCTTGTCTTTTGGTAGTGGCAAGACAGAGAAAGTAAAGATAGGGATTATTGGTCACCTAAGTGGTGAATATGCTAGCTACGGTGTACCAATGAAGAACGGTATGGAACTTGCTTTAAACGAACTGGACCCAGATCATAAGAAATATGAATTAATAGTGGAGGATGATGGAGCAAATACTTCTCAAGCGGCTTCCGCTATGAATAAACTTATCAATGTAGATAATGTGAATTATATTTTATCAGCACAGGGAAGTGGGGCGGCTTCAGTAATTATCCCGATAGCTGAGAGTA
>CAYUVX010000040.1:0-5611 GCA_964448325.1 uncultured Candidatus Saccharibacteria bacterium | reverse complement strand
TATTTAGATATTAATGTCGATGAAATAAGAGAGAAGCTTAAAAAAATAGGTGCCGTTTTAGCGTATTCCGAGCGGTTTATGAAACGGAAGACTTATGATTATCCAGATCAGAGATTAAGAAAAATCGGCGCTTGGATCAGGGTTAGAGATGAAGGGGAAGGGAAAATTACATTGAGCTATAAACAACTCCAAGATAGAACCCTTCATGGTACAAAAGAACTTACCTTAGACGTTAGTGATTTTGAAACTATGTGTAATTTTTTGCAGGCTTGTGGTTTTGATCAAAAATCATATCAGGAAACTAAAAGGGAAAAGTGGACATTAGGAGAATCAGAAATCACTATTGATACTTGGCCATGGATCCCTACTTGCTTGGAAATAGAATCTCCATCCGAAGAAGAAATTCATAAGGTTTCTGATTTACTTGGTTTCAATTGGGATAATGCAATTCATGGTAGCGTAGAGAACGCTTATCAAAAATATTATAATGTCACCGAGGATGAAATAGACGGCTGGGAAGAAATTACTTTCATCCCCGTCCCAGATTGGTTAGAAATTAAAAGAAAATAAAATGGAAGAAACAAAAAACAAAATCATAATTCGAACAAGAGGGATTATTGTTCACGATAATAAACTTTTGGTTGTCAGGCATGCTCCAGATGCAGAATATTTTGCTTTGCCTGGCGGGCATTTGGAATGGGGTGAAAATGTAAAGGTATGCGTGGAAAGGGAGATAATGGAGGAATTAGGTATTAAGCCAGAAATTGGTCGTCTTTTGTATGTAAATAATTTTGTTAGCATAGACTTTGTTCAGTCAGTGGAATTCTTTTTTGAAATTACTAATTCAGATGATTATCTGGACTTAGATAAATTAGGAGGTACCCATAAATCGGAATTAGCAGAAATATACTGGCTTGGCGCAGGAGAAAAGAGGGAAGTAGTTCCCCCAGAAATCCAATCTGATCTAAACAGTGGTACTATCTTATCTGATACTGTTAGGTTTATATAGTTAGATAATAAAAAGGTCGTCTGTATAATAGCAGACGACCTTTTTGAGTTAGGTTTTGTGTTTGTGATTTTTACTTACCAATATTGTAGCCATAACTAAAACCGTTCCAGAGACAATCCACGCTGTAGTAATACCAGCATATTTTGCCACAAGACCGGAGGTAATCAAGCCCAAAGCTCCACCCAGATGCCCAACCATCGATCCAAACGAAGTAAGAGTTGCCCTTTCCTTTGCTGATGTGATGCAATGATGTGTGTATGAATCCATTATCGGTCCTGAAGTGCCACGTCCGATCTCGTGAAGAAAAAAGAAAATAACTACTGGATAGATATTCCTAAATGATACCGTTAGGGCTATACAAAGGCCTGTAAATATCATTATAAATACCATTTGCTTCTTCTCTCCTATAAGATACAAACCAATTCTATGAGACAAAATAATTCCAGTAATCATCGCGATACTAATAAACCCTCCGATAATACCATTTAGAGAGTTACTAAAGCCGAGTTCGCTAAAGACTTTCTGCCACTCCATATTTGGCGCCATGAAAGCAAACATTTGCAAAGCACTAATAATTAGAATGAACCGAAAGTTACTGTCAGCTTTCGTAAAAGCTACACTCTTATTCCATGTGTCACGTATCTCTCTGAGCCCAGCAATAAATGAAAACGTATTTCTCTTAAAATAAGTTTCCTTCATTGCTATCAGGGCAATTAGGGTACAAACCCCATAGGTAACGCTGGCTGCGAAAAAAGGTAAATTCATGCCTTTATCTCCCAGCCACCCACCAATGATCGCAGTTATAATAATAGAACTTCTTGAAATCAAACTCCTACGAGCAAAGATCTTCAATAAGTCCACCTTCTCACCGCAATACGCTAGGCTATCCACTAGCCAAGCGTCAAATGCACCAGTAGCAAATGTTTTTCCAACTGCTCCAAGGGATTCTGCAAGAATAAATCCACCAAGGCTTTTAGAAATGCCATAGATGGCAAAAGCTACCATTTCCATTAGGCAGGAAATTACCAAAGAACCTTTTCGTCCGAAGATATCGGCAAAAAGACCTGTTGGAATTTCGCTAATAGTGATGACTACAAAGAAAGAGACGTTTACCATGTTTACCAGGAATTCATCCTGATTCAATCCAGCCCTCAGAAAGTTACTGTAAATTCCCATGAAGAATCCCATTGCTCCACTCATGAGAGCAGTCAAAATGTAGAAAACCCCCACGATTGTTTTGGACTTCATCTGAACACCAACTTTTCTCAATTTGAGATCATTGTTAAAGAACTGAGAGGTCTATTCAAAATAAACCAATACTAAACAAAAGGATCTCAGCTTTTGTTTAGCCGAGATCCTTCTAAGTGAGGAGGGGATTTTTCTTATGCCCTGCGTGGGCTTTTAAAAATATCACGGCTAAACAAAATATTATTTCCGATAAGTGTGGCAAAATAGCCGACACAATCGGGTATTAATTTCTTATTAAGCTGTGAATATATTCTATTCATAGACTTATAGTTATATGAATATATTAAATCGTCAACCCCACCCCTGTGGATAACTTTTTTTTAAACAGCAACACCTCAATGGCGTTAATGCGTCTCAACACCTAACCCTGTGCCGGCTAATGCGAATTAGCCGGCACTTTTATTTAGTGCTATAATCAAGCAATATGAAATTAATAATATCAAATGAATTTTCGTTTTGGATGGAAGCAGATATATTTTATGATTTTTTGTACA
Source organism: uncultured Candidatus Saccharibacteria bacterium (assembly GCA_964448325.1). Taxonomy (GTDB): domain Bacteria; phylum Patescibacteriota; class Minisyncoccia; order Phycocordibacterales; family GWA1-40-21; genus CAIJXO01. The sequence goes on along the minus strand of CAYUVX010000040.1, from coordinate 2,860 downwards.
GTGAGGAATATCCACAATTTAAATTTATGATTTATCAGTGTTTTCCAGATTTAAAGGAAAAACTAGATTTAGCGGAGCAAAAGGAACATAAAAAAATTATAGAGGAATACATTAAAAATACTCGAGAAACTAATCAAGAGAATCTACAAAAATCATATAATTTTATAAAGAATGAAGTAGATAGGAACGGTAAAAATATTGTTCAGATACTCGCGAACCTTATGGATTATAAAGATATAACTGATGATTATATTTTAGTTCCTACAATATTTCCAGTAAGTCCTTTTAAGAATAATACTTTTTTCTTTTCGATTTATAGTGCTCTAAAAGGAAAGGTTGAACAACCCAGTGTTCTTGCTGTTTCAGTACATGAGATATCTCATATAATTCTATTAGAGATATTGAAAAGAAATACAATGGAATTAAATAGGGATGTTTTATATTTTATTAAAGAATTAATAGCACCAGTTTTAGTTTGTCATAATGATTTTGGTAACATATACAAAAAAGAAATTATTGGAAATTATAACGTCTTGCAAATATATTTCAATGTAGACGGAGAAGTAATTAGTGCTTTTGATTACTTTTCCAAAATTTTTACAAAAAATATAACTGAAAATAAAAACTTCTTGAGTTTTTTGAAACAAATAATTGTTCTCTGTAATAAAATTCAAATTGAAATTTCGAATAAAATGGCTTTTGATAATAAACATGGCAGACAGATAATGACCGAACCAGAGTTGTTAAAAAAATATCAGGAACCAATTTATATTAAGAAATAGCGTTAAATGTTAATGAGCCACTTCACTGGTTCTTTTTGTTTTTAATCTAATTTCAATTATCTTCTTAACAACATCTTCCGACAATTGTTTTGGATGATGGTGTGGTCGGGAAGATTCAGTTGGTATGGCACGATATCCGTATCTTAAAGACTTTCTATACTACTTTACAATCACACTTTGACTAAATCCAAAGTGCCTAGCGACCTTTCTAGTACTCCAACCACGACGAATTAACTGTGCGGCTTCTCTCCTTATCCCTGGCATGTTTATGTTTGTTGTGTATGACATATGGAATCACTTTAACCTATTAGGTGATTCCAAGCTATTGAGATATTACGTCCGCGGTATAGTATGTCTGGTGGGGGTGTTGAGGTGTTTGTTTTGGGCTGTCTTTGCCTGCCAGCGCTGACGGGCTATAAATATGGCTGGTTGGGGAGGGGGATTAGGTAAATTCGAAAAAGCTTGCTTTTTTCTATAGAGTATGCTATAATTTAAAATAGGTTACAAATGTTCCAGACAACAAAATATGGAGAACTAGGATGAAGAAAAAGTCGTGGTGCGTCGTGATTATTATGATTGTCATCATCAGCGGTCTTGCTTTCTATCATTTTTCAGGTAGAAAAGTGTGTACACTCGATACACTGAATACAAACCAGGCTGGAATGATCCAGGTCCTTCAGGTTCTGAAAGAACATGGTTTCAATAACGTCAGGATTGTAGGGCAAAAGCCTATGTGGGTTTATACCAAGAGGGCTAGAATGAGTGGCACTGAATTCGCCGTTGTTGCTGAAAAGAACAACGAAACGAACAACATCGCCGCCTTCTATAGAACCGCTAGCGGAGCATTGATGTTCTTTGGCGAGGGAAACGAAAGATTTTCTCTTGACTGAAACCCATCATACAAGAAAGGGAGGAAAGCCCATTTTTGTATGATGGGTTTTTCTTTTGATATGTAGTTATGTGTTCAGAACAGCCTGAAATTTAAGGTGATTCCAAGCTATTGAACCATAACGAAAGCTTGCTTTTTTTAATGAAGTATGCTATAATTGAGAATGAGTTAGGAATGTTCTTAACTAGTTCTTCGAAACGATTTTGACTACAAAGGAGGTCTCAAATGCCTAAGATGAATGTATCGTGGAAAAGGCGTATGGGTATCATACTCGTTGGTCTTACGGTCAATGGGATGGTGGATCATGTCTTTGACAATATCCTATACCCATACGTTATGGGGACACAAGGGTTTCTAATGGGCGCACACATTATGTTCTGGGCGTCGATACTTGCTTGTCTTCTAACTCTCAAATTCTATGATTGGTCCGGAACTGATTGGATTGGAATTGAGACACTTAAGGAGACTCGTGAGCTTGAAAATTCTAAGGCAAATGTCTTCATTGCCAAGTTTTTCAAGAGGAGTCAGCTAGCTCAACTGATCATTTTGTCACTTGCTAAGGATCCTTTCATTGTAACAATTTTCTTACGTGAAGGGGCGCACAAATACGGGGTGATGAATAGAAAAGATTGGAGAAACTTTTATCTCTCAGCGTTGATTGGAAACGTTTTCTGGGCAACAGTGTGTTGGTCTGGGATTCGTGTCCTTAAGACAATGGGGGCTCGCCTTGAAGTGGCTATCACCATTTTGAGTTGTACACTTATTTCTATTGCTGTCGTCGGTATCATTATCGGCAAAATCAGCAAGAGGAAAAAGGTGCTCACTACCTTAACATAAACAGCCAAAATCTGCGACAACTGCCTTATGGATATCCCTGAGGCAGTTTTCTTTTATCTAATTATGTTTGAAAACAAGATTTCCTGTGATATTATACATAATATAGTTATGAATTCATTAAATAGAAAATCTAACCGGGTCTTATTTATCTCTGGAGAATTAATTGCGGCTGATTTAGCCTACACTCTAAAAATGGAGGGTTGCGATGTTCGTATGTTTATTGATAACGAACCAGACAAAGATTCATTTGATGGTATGGTTGAAAAAACAAGTGATTGGAGAACTGATTTAGACTGGATTGGTAAGGACGGACTGATTATTTTTGATGATGTTGGATATGGAGAAATACAAG
>CAYUVX010000039.1:0-5619 GCA_964448325.1 uncultured Candidatus Saccharibacteria bacterium | reverse complement strand
GCTCTGTAGGCTCACAAATTTTTAAGCCTTATTTCATAAGGATTTTTTGACAACACAACTGAGGATAATGGAACACCTGACTTGCATTTTTTATGAAAAAGAATAATATATTAATTAGAAAGCTGTAGAACACAAAAAAGGGAGAAAAAGATGGATAAAAAAGTTAGTGATAATGATGACAGTATGCAGATGTCACCAGAGGGTGAAGAGTCTATTCGGAGGCTTGTTCATAGGCAGTCTCTTGAATATCTCGGTGTGGGTGTCCTCGTCATAATTGTTCTTTTTTTCTTATTCGGTGGTAAATTCTGAATCCAACCGTCTACCGATGGAAAACCAAATCCTTCCGGAGGCGGTTTTCTTTTACCCCACCAAGTCCTAGTTACTAAATCCCACTTCGCTGAAGCTACGTGGGACACAGCACATAATTCCACCTTTTTACCATATATAAGCCTTGATATATAGAGCTTAAAACAAAACTAAATTAGTTCAATAATAGCCTTTTCTACCTCCTGATCCAAAACTATATCCGAATGATATTCAGATGCCAGTTCAGCAGCTTTCTTTCTAATCAACAAAATATTATCACCAGATATTATCAAACCATCAGTTTCAGCCTGTATCTTAAATTTATTCATGATATTCAAATAGCGTTCATTCCAACCAGCAGTCAAAATAGATGTCCTTTCAAAATCCTTGATTAATCTTTGTGTATCTCCAGACAAAGTGCCAATTCGACTTCTTACATCATTAACAACCGTACTCTCCTCTATCACTTTTTTATCTTCAAAAATTCTTCGCTTTAGATCCTTGATCTTACTCTTTAATCTTTCTGCTTCTTTATTTTTATTATTACTTAATACATCTCTCAAAATATCTAAGAGAAATTCCATTTCGGAAATTTGTTGATCAAAAATATTACGTAATTCATTTGTTATGATAATGTCTGTAGGTTTCTTTTCTTCCTTCACTGGTTTTGATATTTCAGCCTTTTCTTGGCCTTCTGTTTTAAAATCATTAGTAAATTTAGCTACAACATTATCAAAAGCATTAACTTCAAAACCCTTAGGACTAACTGGCCTCTCATTATAATATACTGGACGTCTAGCATTAGATAATTGTTCCTGTAAGTTTCTAGACGCTTCCAATCTATCTCCTTCGCTATCAATTGCTTGTTCTAGAGTACTAAAAACTTCTGGCCTTGTATAACCATAATTGCTTATTTGAAAGGTTACTCTAGGTCTTCCATTCTCTCCAATTTTAGGAATATCATTATCACTTATTGGTAATATATCATAAGGTATAATTATTCTAGCCTCATAATTTTTAGGGTCCTTCCCTCCTTTATTAGTTTCAAAAAAATAATCAATATTGATATGATAGTTTCTAATTTCAAATGATGTTGGATACATATCATCAATTCTTTGTCGAAACTCCGCCGAACAGTAAGTATCAATATCAAAAGTGATTATATCTAGATCTAATTCAAGAAATTCATTAAGACTACTAATTCCATTTAATCTTTTCGCATACCAATCTGCCAAATCAGGAATTTCTACCTTTCCACCCGACCTAATGTTTAATCTCTTTAAATCCTCAACCTTCTGCAGATTTTCATCAAATACAAAATTATGGATCTGACCCTGGACTATAGCTTCAATAAAAATACGATTTGCTTTTTCCTTATCAAGTACTGGTCTTGAAATTCTTAGTTTCTTATATTCGTTTGCTCGGAAGGTATAGGTCTGACTTTCCATGACTTGATCCGTATATCGCTCATAATATGCTTTTTGATTTTCTACGTCTGATAAAAATAAATGTGGTGCCAACTCAGGAATCCACTCTGGCTCTATCTGCTGACAAAGTCTAGCATAAGTCTTCCTTGTCTTTTTTATACTACGCCGATCAGCTGCAATATATTGTGGTGACTGATAAAAAAGAGCAGAGCCTGGAAAAATAAAAATCTCTTCAAAATCCGACTGTTCGCTGTCAGTAAAACGGCGGTATGAATGTCCTCCATTACTTTCCATAAAATCATTAATAAGACCGGCAGCTACGGCCTTCCTGATTAAATCCAAATCATATGTCATATTTTCAGCAGAGATACCTATCTGGGCTAGGCGACGTAATAATTGTGAACGAATTTCACCAGCTTCAAATAATTGCCTCACATTCAGATAATTCTGTTTAGCCCAATTAACATTAAAACCACTTCGTTCCCATTTATTCCAAACATTTAGCAATGTTAAAAAATCTGATTCAGGTAACATGAAAGCATTGTGACATTTATCTGCCAGGACAGCCTCTTCCTTATCATTTGGACGCCAAAAAACTGACTTATCACCGATCATGGATAATATAGTGCAGACGTGTCCAACGCAACCATATTCTTCTGAAGAAATCAACATTTTAGCCCGTTCTGGCGTCAGTGGTAATTCAGACATTTTTATACCTAGTTCTGTTATATTTTCTTTTTCATCTAGGGCATCAAGATCCTGTAAAGTCCTTATGGCATGAACCAAAGCTTGCCGATCAGGTGATTCAATAAAGTCAAAATTAATAATATCATTAATCCCCATTCTCTTCATTGTTAGTACCACATGATCCAAATTGGAACGGGATATCTCAGGTTTTTGAAAATCTTGTCTTCTTTCAAAATCAGCCTGAGAATAAAGTCGATAGCAAACACCCGGAGCTGTACGCCCAGCTCGACCCTTTCGTTGCTCACAACCACTTTTTGCATGTGGTTTAACACTTATTATTTCCATTCCATTTTCTAAATCAAAATCTTTTTCATTAATTAACCCCGAATCCACTACAAATTTTACACCATCAATAGTTATGGATGTTTCAGCGATATTGGTAGCAATTATAATTTTTCTTTTATTTGATGGGGTAAAAACTTTTTGCTGATCTTCCGGCTTAATCATACTGTGCAAAATATAGATTTCAATATCTTGTAAATTAAGTATATTTATCTGTTCAACTGTTGCTTGTATTTCTTGCATTCTAGGCATAAAAACTAAAATATCACCAGGTTCGTCACTATTAACGATCTGCCCAACAACCGAAGCTGCTCTTTTAGGATAATCCTCAATACCATGACTATTCATTTCCCCTGTCACAAATTTAGTTTCTACCGGATACAAACGCCCGGGGACTTCTACTGTTTCTGCTTCATCAAAATATTTTGAAAATCTCTCTTTTTCCAGAGTCGCTGAACTAATAATAATCTTTAGTTCTGCTTCCCCTTTCTCCCTTCTATCTCTTTGGGCCTTCTTTAATAAACCAAGGAGAAAATCTATATTGAGGCTACGTTCATGCGCCTCATCAACCATCACAATATCATATGACATCAGTAGGGGGTCCATTCTCATTTCTTGAAGCAAGATACCATCAGTAACGAAATTAGCCCTAGTTCCGTCGTTTGAATGATTATCAAATCTCATACGATAACCAATTTCTTGCCCAATTGAAATATCTCTTCTTGCGGCAACATATTCCGAAACAGATCTTGTAGCGATACGTCTAGGTTGAGTAACGGCAATTCTCTTATCAGGAAATTCATCCATCAAGAAACCAGGTATCTCCGTAGTCTTACCTGACCCAGTTTGCCCAATAACAATTACTGTTGATTGTAATTTAATTTGCTCCATTATCTGATCATGATATTCACAAACAGGTAAAAGTGGCTTCTCAGTAAATAGAGTTTTCTCATTTGCCGCTATTTCTATATGTTTTTTTTCATTGGGATTTCCTTCCATTAAAATACTTTAATTGGCCCTAACAATTCACTATCTAAATAAATCAAATGACTAGTTAATGGTCTTAATAAACACAATATAGATAAAAAAGGTAAAACATCTATTCGGCCTACTAATCTAATCTCCTCAGACAAATAAGCTTGATCGGCAATATGCATCAGAATTTCTTTTACCTTTTCAGCAATGCTTTTATTGGACCTTTCAAGACCTAATGTTTGCCATATGGCAGGTAGATTAAATTCTAAAACATCTTTTTTATTTTTAACAAATTTCAAATCTTGACTCTCGTTTATTTGCTGTAAAATCTCATCATTAATATAATCTGGACGTAAATATCGATTATCGTCTAGATGACTGAAAATAATAAAATATTTACCATCACTTGTTTTTAAGACTAATTCCTGGGTCAAATTATAAATTAATGGAATCATTAAAGCGTAAAAGATCACATCTAAACTATCCGATATAATTACAGCCTGCCCTTGTATTTTTAAAATTATGTCCTTTTTTATAGTTTCAAACTCCTTAGAAACATTCACTCCTAATGGAAAAGTAATCTCTCTATACGACAAAACCGTCGCGATATCTTTTTTATTATCATCCATATACTAATTATAGTATAAAATACTTATCCCTTCAATCATTTATATAGTTATAATATAATTTACCTAGCAAGCCATTCCTCTTCCTGACGGACTAAAAGTTCTGAAGCCAAAGCTGGCTCCCCCATTATTTCCTTTACTAATCTCTCCATTCTAGTAGACTGAGAACCTTTTACAAGAATAATATCCCCTTCTTTAATTATATTCTTAATATATTCCCCAGCTTCAATAGAATCATCAAACTGAAGAACACTATCCTCATCCAAACCAGAATCAATAGCGCTCTCAGCTAAATTTCTAGAACGTAAACCAACAGTGACCAATATATCACAGGCCAAAGCCGCTACTATTCCTGCCTCCTTATGTGCTTCCACAGTATGTCGGCCAAGTTCCATCATATCACCAAGTATGGCAATTTTCCTTTTCTTAGTCTTGATTTCTGTCAATGTTTCCAAAGCTGATTTTAAAGCAATAGGCGAAGAATTATAAGTATCATCAATAATAACTGAATTTTTTATTCCTTTTATTAAATTCATTCTAGCCTTTGGTGGTATAAATTTTGCCAGATAAGTTGTAGAATCAACTAAATTAAATCCCAAACCTATTCCAACAGCCAATCCCGCCAAGGAGGAATATATATTATTCATTCCTAGGGTCCCTATAATTTTTACGGGAAGACAGTTCCCCTCATATTCAACTTTATAATGTACGCCAAAAGGTTCACTCGTTTCTTCACCATAATAAACTGAATAATTTGTTGCCCTGACTTCTGCATCACCAAGCATACCATATGTAATTACTTTATTATGACTCCTTTCCTTAAAGGCAAAAGCATCAATATCATCACTATTTAAAATTAATATTCCATCATGCTTCAAGGCATCAACTAAATTACCTTTTTCTGCAATAATTTCCTCCTTGGATTTAAAATACTCAATATGAACTGGCACATCAGCAAACTTGGTCAGAACAACAATATCTGGTTTTAACCATTTGGCAATTTTTTTTATATCGCCCGGCCTATCGGCCCCCACCTCTAATACCAGATATTCCGGATAGGGCTTTTTAAAAATTATTTGTTCCAATCCCTGTAAAATATTTTTGAACCACTTTATCGGATCACTCCAGGCATTATTACATCCAAGAATGGTCAGAGGAACACCAATATCACTATTAAAACTTTTCTCACTTTTTCTTGTAAAATACTCACCAGAAATAATAGAATATATAGCGTCTTTAGCGGATGTTTTACCCAC